>JAFMSB010000034.1 GCA_017353815.1 Methylocapsa sp.
CAGGCGCGGCGCGAATGCAACGCTCTCGGTTGACCTCGAGTCGCAGGAAATCCGCGGCCCGGACGGCGGCGTCATCGCCTTTGAGATCGACCCGTTCCGGAAACATTGTCTCTTGCATGGGCTTGACGATATCGGCCTGTCCCTGCAAAAGGCTGCCAGCATCGAGGCTTACGAGGCAAAGGCTGCAGCGGAACACCCATGGCTTTGACATTTGGCTGCCATTTTTTTGCACAAAAAGGCGTGGCACCAAGCTCGGGCCGGTGCTAAATAAATAGGAGCGAGACAGGCGAGTTCTGCCTGGCGCAAGGAACAAGTTGCGAAATCAAAGAATCGCGACACTCAACTATGGAGGCAAGGGCTGACATGACTTGGACGACCCCCCAAATAACTGAGGTCTGCATCGGCATGGAAGTAACAAGCTATCTATCGGCGGAGATCTGACCTAAGGGCTTGAACTTCCCCAAAGTTATGATCGGCGTGCGCTTTGCGCATCCTCGTTTTGGGTTCTGCGGCGGGCGGCGGCTTTCCGCAATGGAATTGCCGCTGCCCCGTGTGCAGCCTTGCATGGCAAGGCGACAGGCGCGTTAAGCCGCGCAGCCAATCCTCCGTTGCGGTCAGCGCGGATGGTGCGCGCTGGCTTCTTTTGAATGCATCGCCCGATCTGCGCCAGCAGATCATTGCCTCGCCAAGCCTCCATCCGCGCGGCGCAATGCGGCAGTCGCCTATCGCCGCCGTTTTCCTCACCAACGCCGATGCCGACCATATCGCCGGTCTTCTGAGCCTGCGCGAGCAGCAGCCCTTTTTGCTGTTTGGCAGCAAGGCGGCATTGGCGCAGGCGCGCAGCGGGATTTTCGGCGTGTTGAACCCCGGTCTGGTCCAGGCGCGCGCGGTCGAGCTTGACCGGCCGGCCCACACCGGCCTCGGCTTGACGCTGACCCCTTTTGCCGTGCCGGGAAAAGTTCCCCTTTATCTCGAAGGCGAAGAAGTCGAAATCGGCACCGAGAATGAATCGACGGCGGGGCTTGCGATCAGCGACGGCAAGTCACAGTTCTTTTACGTGCCCGGTTGCGCCAAAATCCATGACGGATTGCGAAAGAGGCTATGGGGCGCAAAGTTGCTCTTCTTTGACGGCACCACGTTTACCGACGATGAAATGGTCCGTTTGGGTGTTTCGAAAAAAACCGCCTGGCGGATGGGACATGTCGCGATGAGCGGACGGGAAGGCTCGCTGAATGCGCTGGCTTCCTGCGGGATCGGCCGGAAAATATACGTCCATATCAACAACACCAATCCGGTCTTGATCGAAAATTCGGCCGAGCGCGCGGTGGTTGCCCAAGCAGGGTGGGAAGTCGCTTATGATGGCATGGAGGTTTGCTTATGACGGAGGCGCTAGCTCCGATGACGGGTGAAGAGCTCGAAGCAAAGCTGCGTCAGATCGGCGCCGAACGCTACCACAATCTTCACCGGTTCCATCGCCGTCTGCACAGCGGCCAGTGCGCTTATGAGGAGGTGCAGGCCTGGGCGCTCAACCGTTACTATTATCAGTCGATGATCCCGATCAAGGACGCAACGATCCTGACCCGGATGCCCAACTCCGCCGACCGGCGGGAATGGCGCAAGCGCATCGAGGACCACGACGGTTCGCACGAGGGCGAGGGCGGGATCGAGCGCTGGCTCGCGCTCACGGACAGCCTCGGCTTTTCGCGCGATTACGTGACCTCGGCGAAAGGCATCCTTCCGGCCACGCGCTTTGCGGTTGACGCCTATGTCGAGTTCTGCCGCGCGAGGAGTCTTCTCGAGGCTGTCGCCTCTTCGCTGACGGAATTGTTTTCGCCCGCCATCATCAGCGAGCGCCTTGCGGGAATGCTCGCGCACTACAAATTTGTGAGCCAAGACACGCTTGCCTATTTTTCGAAGCGGCCGGTGCAAGCCAAGCGCGACAGCGATTTTGCTCTCAATTACGTGAAGGCGCATGCGAGGACGAGGCAAGAGCAAGACGCAGCCCTTGCCGCGCTTGAATACAAATGCGCCATCCTTTGGGCGCAGCTCGATGCGCTTTGGAGTGCTTATGTCGATGGCGCCATCCCGCCCGGAGCCTGGGTGCCGGGCAAAACGCTGAGCGAGCAAGCGGCATGACGGATGTTGTGACCACGGTGGGGAGCGGCAGCCGCCCGCGCCTGCCCCGCGGCGTCCGGCTGAAGCATGATCCCGCACGCGGCGAATGGTTTTTGCTTGCACCCGAGCGGGTGGTCAAAGCGGATAACATCGCGGTGGAAATTCTCAGGCGTTGCGATGGCACCGCGACCCTCGATGCAATCGTCGACGATCTCGCGCAGCACTTCTCCGCTGACCGGGCAAGGATCCAGACGGATGTTAAGGCGCTGCTTGCGGAGCTTGCCGCAAAGCGCATGATGGATTTATGAGCCCCGCGCAGACAAAATCCGAGCCCCCTGCTGGCTTGCTTGCCGAGCTCACGCACCGCTGCCCGCTCGGCTGCCCCTATTGCTCCAATCCGCTCGAGCTTGATGCGCGCGAATTGGAACTCGGCACCGCGGCTTGGCAACGTGTTTTCTCCGAGGCTGCCGCGCTCGGGGTGCTGCAAGTGCATCTCTCGGGCGGCGAGCCCGCGGCGCGGCGCGATCTCGAAGAGATCGTTGGCCACTGCGCCAAGGAGGGGCTTTACACCAATCTCATAACATCTGGGATCGGCCTGACAAAAGAGCGCATTGCCGTACTGGCGCAGGCGGGGCTCGATCATGTGCAGCTTTCAATTCAAGATTGCGAGCCGCATTCGGCCGATTACATCGCCGGTTATAACGGCGCCTTTGCGCGCAAGAAAATGGTTGCCGCTTGGGTGACGCAAGAAGGCCTTCCGCTAACCGTCAACGCCGTCATTCACCGCGCGAATATTTCGCGCGCGGGCAAGTTGGTGGAGCTTGCCGTGGGCCTCGGCGCGAGACGCGTCGAGATCGCACATGCGCAATATTATGGCTGGGCCATCCGCAACCGCGCGGCGCTCATGCCTTCTGTGGCCGAAGCGGAGGCCGCAATCGCCGAGGTCGAGGCTCTTAAGCAAAAGCTATCGGGGACAATCGTTATCGATCATGTGAATCCCGATTATTATGCGCGCACACCGAAGGCCTGTATGGGAGGCTGGGGCAAGCGCATCCTCAACGTCACGCCATCCGGCAAAGCGCTCCCCTGCCATGCCGCCGAGACCATTCCCGGGCTCATTTTCTGGAACGTGGCGGATCATTCGCTTGCGGACATTTGGGCCAGTTCGCCCGCGTTTAATGCGTTTCGCGGCGTTGAGTGGATGCGCGAGCCTTGCCGCTCCTGCCCGCGCAGGGAGATCGACTTTGGCGGCTGCCGCTGCCAGGCTTTTGCATTGACCGGGGATGCGCGGCAGGCCGATCCCGTGTGCCATCTTTCGCCCCATCACGGGCGCGTGCAACAAATCGCCGCCGAGCTCTCGCAAGCTGGAGCGGCCAAGAGCGCGGCCGCATACATTTACCGGCGCGTGAAACAGCGCGAGCCAGCATAGTTTTTTCCGTACGAGGGACGGCTACAAAGCAGGACATATCCGCAGAAGCGAGCCTCCAGGGAGCATAAGGTGTGGAATGACCACGACGATTTCGGAAATTTACGATGCCTTGATGGCGGCAGGTGCGCCAGAGACAAAGCGCGCAAGGCGGCTGAAGCGGTTGCTTCTTTTGAAACTAAGTTCACTGATTCCGCTACTCGACTCGACCGACTTTCTGAACTTTTCAATAAAGTTGATCGGCAACTCGAGAGTGTTGAACCTCGATTAACCAAGATTGAGATCGATGCAGCCGTTCTCAAGTGGATGGATGCTGGCCTTCGTTTAAGCCTTTCAAGTTGCGGTTTTTTGTGAAACCTCTTTTTTCGCTGACCAGCGAGTCCACGTCAGTTGGAGCGGTCTCCAATTAATGTGATATCGGCCCGAAGCTAGCCGGAGTCTTGGCTGATGGTCTTCGCGCTCGTTGGAGGGGGCGAAAGCTGGTGGAAAAGCCGGCTATTCCTTGGAAAAAGGGTCCCCTCTGCTTATATTTGCGGCGGCTCGGCGGCATGCTCCCTGCAGGGTGGCTGCCGCCGAGCAGGAGATTTAAACGATGGCGGATGGCGTAGCAGGCCCGGCCGGCCTCATTCAGGACCTCCGTTCCACCTCCCTCGACGACAAATACGATCTAACCAAGCGGCGGATCTTTGTCTCCGGCCCGCAGGCGATTGTCAGGCTTCTGCTCATGCAGAAGGAGCTCGACCGCCGCAGCGGGCTCACTACCGCGGGGTTCATTTCCGGCTATCGCGGCTCGCCGCTCGGCAATCTCGATCTTGCCTTTGAGCGTGCCAAGCGCCCGCTTGATGAGGCGGGAATTTTGTTTCAGCCCGGGCTTAACGAGGACCTTGCCGCAACCGCGATCTGGGGCGCGCAGCAGGCGGAGATGCGGGGCGAAGGCAAATATGACGGTGTCTTTGCCCTTTGGTACGGCAAGGGCCCCGGTGTCGACCGCTCGGGCGATGTTCTGCGCCACGCCAACCTTGCGGGCACTTCGAAACATGGCGGCGTGCTTGCCCTGATGGGCGATGATCACACGGCCGAATCCTCGACGACCGCGCATCAATCCGAGTTCTGCTTTGTTGATAAGATGATCCCCATCTTGTCGCCCGCCGGGGTGCAGGAGATCGTCGATTATGGCCTTTATGGCTATGCCATGAGCCGTTTCACCGGCGCTTGGGTGGGCCTCAAATGCCTCAAAGACACGGTTGAATCGACCGGCTCCATCGACGTCTCGCTGGAGCGCGTCCGGCCCGTTGTTCCCGCGGGCTTCGTGATGCCGGAAGGCGGCCTCGACATACGCGCGGGCGATACGGTGCTCGGCCAAGAGATACGCCTGCAGAATTTCAAGCGCGACGCCATGGTCGCTTGGCTTCGCGCCAACGGGCTCAATAAAATCATCACTTCGGGAGGCCCGCGGGCAAAGGTCGGCGTCATCACCGCGGGCAAGTCCTATCTCGATGTGCGCCAGGCAATGGACGATCTCGGCATCGACGAGATCGGGGCGAACCGGCTTGGGCTTCGGATCCTGAAGCTCGCCTGCACTTGGCCGGTCGAGCCGCAAGGGCTGCATGAATTTGCACGCGGGCTCGAACTGATCCTTGTCGTCGAGGAAAAGCGCTCGCTGATCGAGGTGCAGCTGCGCGAGGAGCTTTATGGCTCGCCAACTCAGCCCGTCTGCGTCGGCAAGAAGGACGAAGAGGGCAAATGGCTTTTCCCCGTGACCGGCGCGCTTGACGCCAATGACATTGCTATCGCGATAGGCCGCCGGCTGTTGCGGTTCAACCGAAGCGAAGAGCTTGAGGCCCGCGTGCGCGAGCTTGAGCACGCCCAGACCACCCTTGCCGCTGCCGGAGATTTGGGAACCCGCGTTCCGTATTTCTGCTCCGGCTGCCCGCACAATACCTCGACGCGCGTGCCCGAAGGCATGCGCGCCTATGCGGGCATCGGCTGCCACTATATGGTCCAGTGGATGAATCGCGCGACCGACGGATTTACCCAGATGGGCGGGGAAGGGGCGAATTGGGTGGGCGAGGCGCCTTTCTCCAATCGCGCGCATGTGTTCCAGAATCTTGGCGACGGCACCTATGACCATTCCGGCATACTTGCCATTCGCTTTGCCGTCGCCGCGGGCGTCAATATTACCTATAAGATTTTGTTCAATGATGCGGTCGCAATGACCGGCGGCCAGCCGCTTGAGGGTGGCTTAACGGCCGAGATGATCGCCCGGCAAGTGGCAGCGGAGAACGTCAAGCGCATCGTCCTTATGAGCGATGAGCCGCAAAAATATCCGCCTTCTTTCAAATGGCCGGATGGGCTCACCATAAAGGACCGCCATGAGCTCGATGCCGTGCAGCGCGAACTTGCCGCAACGCCAGGCGTCACCGTGCTTATCTACGATCAGACTTGCGCGGCCGAAAAACGCCGCCGCCGAAAAAAGAAGCTGATGCCCGATCCGGACAAGCGGGTCGTGATCAATGAGCTTCTTTGCGAAGGCTGCGGCGACTGCGGGCAAAAGTCGAACTGCGTCTCGATTCAGCCGGTTGAGACCGAATTCGGCCGCAAGCGTATGATCGATCAATCGAGCTGCAACAAGGATTATTCCTGCCTCGATGGATTTTGCCCCGCGCTTGTGACCGTGCATGGCGGCCGCCTGCGAAAAGCCGAGATCAAAGCGCAGGCCGATTTTCCGGATCTGCCACGCCCGGTTATCCCGGCGATTGGCAAGAAGCCTTACGGCATTCTGGTCACCGGGGTTGGCGGCACCGGTGTCGTCACGATCGGCGCCATTTTGGGCATGGCGGCGCATCTGGAAGGCAAGGGCTGCGGCTCAATCGATATGGCCGGTCTCGCGCAAAAAGGCGGCGCGGTCTATAGCCATGTGAAAATTGGCGCAAGGCCCGAGGACATCCACGCGATAAGAGTCGCAGCCGGCGAAGGTGATCTCGTGCTCGGCTGCGATCTCGTCGTCTCCGGCTCCAAGAAAGTGCTTGCGGCCGTGCGCAAGGGCGAGACCGGCTTCGTTGTCAATACCGCCGAAATCTTCCCCGGCGATTTTACCCGCAATCCCGATTTTTCGCTCCGTGCTGGGCAAATTAAGCGCGCGATCCGTCAGGCCACCGGAGAAAGCGCCTCTTTTATCGATGCGACCGGTGTTGCCGCCGCCCTTCTTGGCAATTCGATTGCCGCCAATATGTTCATGCTTGGCTTTGCCTGGCAAAATGGCCTCGTGCCGCTTGATGACTCCTCGCTGCTGCGCGCGATCGAGCTTAACGGGGAAGCCGTTGAGATGAACAAAGCGGCGTTTTTGTGGGGCCGGCGCGAGGCGGCCGACTCCGCTTCTGTCGAGGCAATTGCCGCGCCTCTTCGCGGAGCAACTGCAGCCCAGAGTTTGTCGCGCACGCTGAGCGAAATCATTGCTAGGCGCGTTTCTTATCTCAACGCTTATCAGAATGAGGCCTATTCCGAGCGCTATTTGGCACTCGTGAAACGAGTCGAGGCCGCCGAGCGCGCGATTTTGCCCGACGCCCAAGAGCTCACCGAGGCGGCCGCGCGGTATTATTTCAAGCTGCTCGCGATCAAGGACGAATATGAGGTCGGGCGGCTCTACAGCGATGGCTCGTTTGCCAAGCAGCTCGCCACCGCATTTGAGGGCGAGCCACGGCTCGAATTCCATTTGGCGCCTCCTATTCTCGGGCGTAAGAACCTGCAGGGTGAGCCCATCAAATCATCTTTTGGGCCGAAGATGACGTTTGTTTTCCGCCTGCTTGCCGCGCTCAAATTCCTGCGCGGGACGGTCTTTGATGTTTTTGGCTACACAAAAGACCGGCGCATGGAGCGCAGATTAATTCGCGACTACGAAAAACTGATCGCGGAGGTTTTGAAGAGCCTTTCGCCGGAAAATCACGCGATCGCCGTTGCGCTTGCTTCGATTCCGGAAAAGATTCGCGGCTTTGGGCATGTGAAGATGCGCCAGTTGCAGGCGGCGAAAGCCGAGGAGAGGCTTCTGCTGGAGCAGTTCCGCACACCTCCCGCGCCCATAAAGCTCGCGGCGGAATAGGCCGCAAAGGCACTCGGCGAAGCGCTGGACTTGGGCTTTGAAATCGGGCAGATACGCCCATACCGGCGATAATAGTTGCGGGTGTTAGCCGCGAGCGGGCGTGGCGGAACTGGTAGACGCGCTGGACTCAAAATCCAGTTCTGGTGACAGAGTGCCGGTTCGATTCCGGCCGCCCGCACCACTGAAAGTACATGCCTCGCTTTTTAGAATTATTCAAATAATGTTTCACGTTACGTTCGGCTGCTGCCACACTCTTTTGCCGAGGCTGTCGCCGGAAGTTTAGCTTCGACGTAAGATGCGCGCCCTATGAGAACGGTGTGCGCGATTGCCCCCGGCGGCAGCGGCTGCTTTGCCCGTTTGTTGCCGTTCAGCCGCAGTGACCGGCCCGAGCTGGCGCCAGGCCGGCTCGGTGCAGTGGCAGAACTTTTCCTCTCAGCGGGAAAATGCTTTAAACGCCGCGGTATTTTCCTAATTATCAAGAGCATAGCCGGAGACTGCACGCCTCGCCGCGATAGCGGTGGCGGCAACGCCCGCCAGACATCCCTGGCAGCATCGATCAGGTTTACGAGTTTGCCAAGATGAGCAGCACCAGTGAAATCCGGTCGGCCTTTCTCGATTTCTTCCAAAAGAGCGGACACGAAATCTTGCCGTCTTCGCCGCTCGTGCCGCAAAACGATCCTACCTTGCTGTTCACGAACGCAGGAATGGTGCAGTTCAAGAATTTGTTTACCGGCATTGAAAAGCGCCCCTATACGAGGGCGGTGAGCGCGCAAAAATGCGTGCGCGCGGGCGGAAAGCACAACGATCTCGACAATGTCGGTTACACGGCGCGCCATCATACTTTTTTCGAGATGCTGGGCAATTTTTCCTTTGGCGATTATTTCAAGCCTCTTGCCATTGATCTTGCCTGGCAGTTGATCACGAAAGAATTCGGCTTGAGCTCTGATCGGCTCTTGGTCACCGTCTACCACGATGACGATGAAGCCTCTGCGCTATGGAAAAAGATCGCCGGGCTCCCGGAATCGAGAATCATTCGCATTGCGACGGCGGATAATTTTTGGGCCATGGGCGACACCGGACCCTGTGGCCCATGCTCCGAGATTTATTACGACCAAGGCGAGAAGCTCGAGGGCGGCCCGCCGGGGAGCGCCAATGAGGATGGGGACCGCTTCCTTGAGTTTTGGAACCTCGTGTTCATGCAGTTCGAACAGGTCTCCGCAAATGAGCGCATCGTCTTGCCGAGGCCATCGATCGACACCGGCATGGGCCTTGAGCGCATCGCCGCGGTGCTGCAAGGGGTGACCTCCAACTACGACACCGACATTTTGCGCAGCTTGGTCCTTGCGGCCGCCGCGGCAACAGGCGTCGATCCAGATGGGCCGATGAAGCCGAGCCATAGAGTGATCGCCGACCACCTTCGCGCCTGCGCCTTTCTAATCGCCGATGGCGTCTTGCCCTCGAACGAAGGCCGGGGCTATGTGCTGCGCCGGATCATGCGCCGGGCAATGCGCCACGGGCAAATGCTCGGCGCCAAAGAGCCGTTGATGTGGCGCCTCGTCCCTGTTCTTTCGCGCGAAATGGGCCAAGCCTACCCGGAGCTGTTGCGCGCCGAGCCGCTCATCACCGAGACGCTGCGCCTCGAGGAGACGCGTTTTCGCGAGACGCTCGCGCGCGGCGTCTCTATCCTCGAGGAAGAGAGCCGCAAGCTCCCGCAGGGCGGAACCCTTCCCGGCGAGGCCGCATTCAAGCTGTACGATACCTACGGATTTCCGCTTGATCTCACCCAGGATGCCTTGCGGGCTCGCGGACTTGGGGTCGATACCGCCGGATTCGAAGCCGCGATGGAGCGTCAGCGCAGCGAAGCGCGAAAGGCTTGGGCTGGTTCTGGCGAATTGGCGACGGAAAACGTCTGGTTCGCAATCAAAGAGAAGACGGGAGCGGCCGATTTTTTGGGCTATGAAACGGAGCATGCGCAGGGCCTTGTCGCCGCTCTCGTCAAAGAGGGCAGGGAAGTGCCGTCTCTCGCCCAGGGGGAGAGGGGAGCCGTACTCCTCAATCAGACTCCCTTCTATGGAGAAGCGGGCGGCCAGGTTGGCGACACGGGCCTCATGACTGGGCCCGGAGTCCGTTTCCGCGTCACTGATACGCAGAAGAAACTCGGCAATCTCTATGTGCATGAAGGCTTGGTCGAGCAAGGGGAGCTGCGCCCCGGCCTTGCTCTTGAGCTCTTTGTCGATCATGACCGGCGGCGTGCGCTTCGCGCCAATCATTCGGCAACTCATTTGCTTCATGAAGCCCTGCGCCAAGTGCTCGGCGAACATGTCGCCCAAAAGGGTTCGCTCGTCGCCCCAGACCGCCTGCGCTTCGATTTCACCCATCACAAGCCGGTCGCTGCCGGGGAGCTTTCCCGCGTCGAAGATATCGCCAATCGCGAAGTCACCGGAAATACGCCAGTGGTGACTCATCTGATGAGCCTCGACGAGGCCATTCGCACCGGCGCCCGGGCGCTGTTCGGCGAGAAATATGGCGATGAAGTGCGCGTCGTCTCCATGGGTTTTGACGGCTATCACGACGAAGATCCGGGCGCCGCGGCTAAGCGCGCGTTTTCGACCGAACTGTGCGGCGGCACCCACGTTTCGCGCACCGGGGATATCGGCCTGATCGCCATCATCTCGGAGTCGGCGGTTGCCGCCGGCATTCGCCGGATCGAGGCCAAGACTGCAGCCGAAGCGCGCCATCACCTGGAACTTCGGGCGCAGCGCTTGCGGGACGTTGCGGCGGTCTTGAAATCGCCGGAAGACGAGGCGCCGCAGCGCCTGGCCGGTCTTATCGAAGAAAATAGAAGGCTCGAACGCGAACTGCGCGATGCGCGGCGAAAGCTCGCCATGGGCACGGGCGGGATTGCCGCGCCGCCAGTGCGGGAAATTGGCGGCGTGAAGTATTTTTCCCGCATTGTGTCGGGCGTCGCCACGAAAGATCTGAAATTGCTCGCC
>JAFMSB010000035.1:0-3898 GCA_017353815.1 Methylocapsa sp.
CGGTTGCGGACGGAAGTCCCGCTCGTCCTTTGGCGAGCAAGGCCGTTCCTCAGTTTGGCTCTCAGCCCCCCGTTCTATTGAACCGGAACCCCCGCTTGGGCGAAGCTCGCCACAGCTTCCGGCAGCCGAAACCTGCTCGAATGGCCAGCGGAGGGCATTCCAGTGGCAATTGGGCAGGCAAAGCGCAAGGAAAGGATCTGCTCGCGCGTAAATCTACCGGCGCAGCAAAACGGCAAAGGGCGAATCCTTTTTGTCGGTCCCCGCGCCGGCACCGGGCTCCTCGAAAACGGCTCCGGCCTTGCGCGGATAAGGATCGAGGTTCAGCACCAGAAATTCCGCCGCAAGCGCGCCGAGGTCGATCTGGCCATCAACGACCGGATCCGGAGGATTGCTTTCCAAATTGAGCTTTTCGGCGGCCACGCTGCCGGATGGCGCGAACTCAACGCAAATATCGGCCGCAATTTCGCTTTCGAAAGGCTCGAGGCTCACGACGCAGGTTTGGGTGACGCGCGCGTGCAGCCTGCCGCTGACCTTAAATCTATCGCGCCCCTCCCTGCCCACATGAAAGCTTGCCTCAAAGGATTGGACCGCCAGCACTCCCGCCTGAGAGGCAAGCGCCCTGCGCCCGGCCTCGTCGGCCTCAATGGCGGCATCGAGGCCGGTGTCCGGCACGGTATCGGCGGCGAGGAGATAGGAGAACCGCTCCGGCTCCGGCCTCGCGGAAGCCATGCGGCTTTTTGGACGGGAAACGCTTGCGGTTGCCATCGCGGTCACCTCTTTTCTCAAATTAAAGCACGGCCTGGCGGCCATGCAAATGCGCCTCACGCAAAGATTATTGCGCACTCACGGCGGAAGGGTCGGGAAAGGGTATTTTGCCTCTCAAGAAATCTTCAAGCGCGGCAGCGTCCAGGGCTTTTGCGGCCGCCCGGATATAGCGCACAAGCCGCTCCGGGCAGCGCTTTCCCGCATAGACATTCCGCCGCAGCGCGGCGGCAAGGCTGTCCGGATCCCCCCCGAGCGCGCCGTCATAGGCCCGGGCCCGGCCCAAAACTGCGGCGGCGAAAGCCTTCATATGGCGAGGCACGCTCAAATCGCCAACCCCTTTTTCGCGCAGGGCCGCATCGAGCGACCGGAAAATCGAATCGGCGAGTTCCTGGGCTATCTGGGGGCCGGGCGGCGGCATGGCATTCAGGCGCCGAAGCACGAGCGCCGCGTGCAGAGCAAGGCTTTCGAAACGCCCGTCCACATCATCGGCTATACCGTATCCGGTAAAGAGCGCCGGATGCCTCGCAGCCGTCACGATCTCGCCGGAAAGCCGGTCAATCAATGCCCGGCTTGCGGCACGCCGGAAAGGGCGGAACATGGTGCTGCCTTATTCTTGGCCTCCTCCTCTGCAATCGGGTGGCTTCCCAGGAAGGAGATGAAAGGGATGCCATGAGGGAGAAGGCCAGGCTTTTGGTACGGAGTTTGAGTTTGCGCCTCGGATACGGTCGTTCGCTTAGGCCGGGCGGCTTATCAATTATCGCGGCCGCCGCGCTCTTCCTTAGTGGCTGCCTCGGCTATGACGGCCAAGTCATCCACGGCTACCAGCTCGATCCCAAGGCCGCCGAGCAAGTCAAGCCCGGCGACTCTGCCGAGCATATCCTTGTCCTGCTTGGGACGCCGACAACGACATCAACCGTCGGCGGCGACGCCTGGTATTATATGACCCAGGTGACCGACCGCGGGCTGCAATTCATGAAACCCAAGGTGACCGATCAGAAGGTGTTTGCGGTCTATTTCACCAAGGACAAAAAGGTCGAACGCATCGCCAACTACGGGATGCAGGACGGCAGAATCATCGATTTTGTGTCCCGCACCACCCCGACCGCGGGCGCGGAATCGACCTTCCTCAAAGGCATGTTGCTCAACCTTTCGCCTTTCTGAGCCATTCTTTGCAAGCAGGGCTGCTGGATTGCGCCTTGGCCTTGCTTTTCCGCGGACCGATCCCAATCCCAGGCGCTGACGAATGGTCTCTCGACCGGCGTCACTCTGCCTCCCTCAAGAGCAGATCGACTGCCGCTTTCAGATTTTCGGCGAGCAAGGTTGGCGGCGCGCGCAGGCGCATCTCGTGACCTGGGCGGTACTTCCCCGACTTCACGAGAACCCCGGCAAGACCGGCGGCCATCGCTCCGCCAACATCGGCTTCCGCATCGTCGCCTATCATGACCGCGTTTCCCAACGGGCAGCCAAGAGCGCGTCAACGGCGATCCTGAAGAACATGGGCGCGGGCTTGCCGAGCAGGGCCGCAATCCGGCCGGAAGCATATTCGAACCCTTCGACAAACGGCCCCGCATCGAGGCTCAGCTCGCCGTCCCGGTCGAGAAAGTTGCGGTTCTTGGCCAAGGCCAAAAATGCGGCGCCATGGACAATCTTGCGGAAGGCTCGATTTAAAAGCTCATAGGTGAAGCACTGCCCCGCATCCCCGATAACCACCGCTTCCTCGCCGCCCGTCGGCAGCCCGGAAAATTCTTCGTGCAGATTCGGGTGCACAACCAGAAATGGGCTCAAACCCTTCTCGGCAAGAAAATCCTTCGCAACCACAGCGGGCGCAAAAATGTCGTCGAGCGCCACGGGAAGCCCCATGCGGGCGAGATCGCAAGCAATCTGGCGGCGCGGGTGGCGCGTCGTATTGGTCAGGAATTTTAGCGGAATCTCTGCTGCCCGGATGCGTGAAATCGCATCGAGAGTGCCGGGCAGAAGGTCATCCCCGACATAGACGACACCCTCGAGGTCGAGCAGCACACCCTTGATGGTCCAGCCGCCGAGCTGCGCCACGCCATTTCGCCGCATGAGCCTTTTTAGACTTCGGCGGCAGGAATTCAAACCATGGTATCCGCTGTGTCTATGCGGCACGCACTGGAGGCCTTACGCACAACACACCGCCGAAAATTGCGGCGTGTGTGCTCCTAACCTGGGTTTGGAGATTGTGCGATTTCCGCGTAAGACCAGCGCCGTGATGCAAATCGTTCAGCGCCCGGGGCTGGAGGTCGAACCGCTTTATTCCTGATGGGGGAACAAATCATGGACCCCGAACTCGTCGATCGCATTTACGAATGTTCCGTTGTTCCGGAGCTTTGGCCGGGCGTGCTCGACGAACTCGGGCATAAGGTGGAAGCCACCGGCGGAACTTTGTTTATCACAAAAGGTAAGACAAACCATTGGAGCTCCTCGCCCCAGAACCGTAGCCGCGCGGAAAAGATGGTGAACGAGGGCTGGTTCTGGAAAGGGCAGTTCGTCGCCCGGGCACTCGCGGCCCGCCATTCAGGATTTTTGACGGAAGCCAATATTTTTACTCGCGAGGAGCTGGATCAAGAGCCCATCTACCGGGACGTTTGGCGGCCGTTAGGGATCGGCTGGGCTACGGGCACGATCGTTCCTATCCCTACCGGAGAACATGCCATATTCGTTCTTACGCGGCGCACTGAGCGCGGGCCTGTCGAGCAAGAGTTCGTCACTGCACTTGACACATTGCGTCCCCATCTCGCCCGCAGTGTGTTGATTTCGGTCCGCTTGCAGCTGGAGCGGGCGCAAGTCGCAAGCGAAACGCTTGCTGCGCTCGGCCTTCCGGCACTTCTCCTCAACGAGCAGAGCAAGGTCCTTGCCTGCAACTCCCTGTTCGATTCTCTCAGCAACTATGTCCAGTGCCGGGCGTTTGATCGCGTATCCCTCAAGGACAAAGCCGCCGACCAATTGTTGCGCGATGCTATCGCCACTTTAGATATTGCAGGCGGCCCCGTGCGCTCCTTTCCCGTGCGCGACGACGAAGCGCAAGCAATGATGGCCGCGCATGTCATTCCGATCCGCCTCTCGGCGCGTGATATTTTTGTCCGCTGCGCCGCCGCGCTCGTTCCAACTC
>JAFMSB010000035.1:3908-9282 GCA_017353815.1 Methylocapsa sp.
GATCTCACGCCCGCCGAGGCGCGCGTCGCCCGCAGCCTCGCCGAAGGAGAAACAATCGCGACCATCGCCTCGGCCCAAGGTGTCGCGCAAAACACCATCCGCACGCATGTGCGCGGCGTTTTGGAAAAGACCGGCTGTCACCGGCAAACCGACGTCGTCGCGCTTCTCACTGCGATCTCCCCGGCCCGCCTCCCCCACCCAGCCTAGAAGTTGACAAATGCGGCCAGAACGCCTGCCGCAATGCCCCTCAGCCGGAATAGCCAAATGGTCAGCCTGTCTTGCTCGCAGCCCTGCCAAGCCGGCAATGAGTGATCGCCACAGCCAATGCGTCGGCGGCATCTGAGCTTTGAGCTTCGCTTCCCGGGAGAAGGATGCCAACCATCATGGCTATTTGCTCCTTCGCGGCGTGCCCGGTGCCCGTTAAAGTCTTCTTGACGAGATTGGCCGCATATTCAGCAACTCTCAGGCCGCAAAGCGCAGGAACTGCGAGACAAATGCCGCGCGCCTGGCCCAGCTTCAACGCGGACTGCGGGTCGCGGTTAACAAAGGTTTCCTCAATGGCTGCTTCGCCCGGCCGAAATTCTCTTATTATGAGGGAAAGGCCTTCGTGGATTTGGCAAAGCCGCCGTGCAATGGGCTGCTCGCTAACCGGCCGGATGCAGCCGCTGGCGATATAGGCAAGCTCTGCGCCACAAGCCTCGACGATGCCCCAGCCCGTGGCTCTCAGCCCCGGGTCGATGCCAAGGACCCGGATAATGCCGCGCTGCATAACTGGGCCCGAACTGCCTTGCTCCGGGCCGTCATCCGGATGCTTACTCAAGGAGCATATGTTTCAGCAGCTCGATCTCCTCGGCGAGTGCGTTATCAGCCGCGACAAGCCCAGTTATTTTCCGCACCGCATGGAGCACGGTCGTATGATCGCGGCCGCCGAACCTGCGGCCTATTTCCGGTAGCGACCGCGGGGTCAGGATCTTGGCAAGATACATGGCGATCTGCCGCGGCCGCACCACGGTCGCTGTCCGGCGCGAGGACAGCATGTCGGCCCGGGTGACGTTAAAATGAGTCGCCACGAGCTTCTGGATATCCTCGATCTTCACTCTCTTTGGCTCCGGAGCGCGCACGAGATCGCGGATGGCAAGCTCGGCGGTCTCCATCGAAATGGGCACGCTGTTGAGAGAGGCGTGCGCGAGCAGGCGGTTGATAGCGCCTTCGAGATCCCGGCCATTAGTTCGTATAACGCTGGCAACATAAGCGATAACCGCCGCCGGCACATTGAAAGTTGGATGCGCGAGTTTGGCCGCCGCGATGCGCGACTCGAGAATTTTTATCCGTAGGGTCTCGTCGAGTGCGCCGATCTCGATGCATAGCCCCCCCGCCAAGCGCGACCGCACCCGCTCGTCGAGACTTTCGAGATCAGCGGGCGGCCGGTCCGCGGCGGTAATGATTTGGCGGCGCGAGTCGATGAGCGCATTGAGCGTGTGGCAGAACTCCTGCTGAATCGACTTGCCTTGGAGAAACTGAATATCGTCGATGACAAGAACGTCGATTGCCCTCAGCCTTTCCTTAAAGGCAATCGCGGTCTGAGCTTTGAGGGCGGAAACAAACCCATACATGAACCTCTCGGCGGTGAGGTATATGACCCGCTGCTTTTCCGAAGCAGCCGCATGGGCGACGGCTTGCAGAAGGTGCGTTTTCCCCAGCCCAACCGAAGCATGGAGGTAGAGGGGGTTGTATTCCAGCGTCCCCCTGGCAGGAGCCGATGCAATCCGAAGTGCGGCCGCATGCGCAAGCTGGTTCGACGATCCAACGAGAAAATTGGCAAAGATCAACCGCCGGTCGAGCGGTGAGCCTGCAAGAGAATCCTCCTCCCCGGCGTGGATCGCAGGAAGTTTCTTTGGGGCAGAGATTGCCGCTTCGAACGATGCCGCAGCCACCACCGGCGCATTTGCCATCAGCGCACGCCCCTGCGAAGAGCTGGCAGTGCCAATGGCGGCAATAGTGGGAACGCCGCCCGTAGACCGGCAGGCAGGAGGCCGGGCCGAGGTGCGCACACTGATCGAAAGCCTTTTTACGGCGGGGAATTCGTTTGCCAATGCTGGGAGCATCCGGTCTGCGTAATGCAGCCTGATCCAGCTTTGCAGAAATTTGGTCGGGACCGATAGATAGGCATCGTTCTGCGATAGGGCATCGAGCTCCAGACATCGGAACCAAGAAGAAAAGACTTCTTCTCCGAATTCGGCGCGCAAGCGCCGGCAAACGCGCGCCCACGCTTCGCTCTTGCGGGCTTCACTATCATCGCCGGCAAACGCAATGGGCGTGCCGGCTGGCTCGGCCGTACTTGGTTGTCTGCGCGAATCCGCCATGGTTCGTTCCTCAGGTTTTGGGGCAAAGCTCCGCCATCCGTGCAAATACCGGCGATTGCGAAGCGGCGCTGAGTTTGGAAGCAGGTCGACGCGAACTAACTGCGCGCCCGCCGCCGGTGGCGGCGGATCGAACCCCGAAACGCTTTATGAAAGGGCATGGCAAACGAGCCCTTTATGCCGCGATGAGATAGTGAAGCAGGATATAAAGCGACACGATTCACAGTTTTCTGCCCCCTATTGCTCTGGTTTTGAGCGCCAAAACCAGCTCCCAGAAAAAGAGTAGAAAAAGACAAAGCGCCGGATCCGCACCCTGGATTGCATTAAAATTGGGAGGTATCCGAGTAGCTGTGCAATTTTCTGCGCCCGTTCTGCCTTATTATTCGAATTTGCACATCACTAGGACACGGCTAAACGTGTCCAACGCCTTGGATACGCGAAAAACACACGGGTATAGCGTCTCGAAATCTGGAGAAAAACCAGTTCCGGGAGAGCGGCGGAACTCTAGCATGGGCGGGGCTTCCCGCAAGCAGGATTTAAAAAAACTGTGACCATTCGCTTAGTTTTCTCTCAAAGGGCGATCCTTGCCAGCCCGACTAACCGCCTGATTTCGCCCAATCCGCCGCGCAACGAGCAAGCCAAAAAAATGTTCCGGGAAATCTCAAAAAATTCATGCCGTCGTGAGCAGTGCGACAGGAAAAGCCGCCCCTGCGCTGAATGGTCGCGCGGCTTTGAGAACAAACCTTTGAGCCACATGGAAATTGAGTGTGCGGACGCAACACGTGGCAAAAAAATCGTTGCTGGTGTTTATAGGAGTCGCTGCTCGCTCCCTCTATGTAATCCATTTGTAACTTATTGCTCGCCTCCGCATGTAAAATATAAATCCTAAAACGCGCGCCTTCCGACAGCCGCTTTCGACTGAAGCGGCTGGACTAATCGATGGATAAGAGGCCTTGCGAAGCCGCATCTTACACGAAAGTTACGTGTTTCGCGGTTTTGCCGTTTATGCAGTCCCTGCTGGACCGGTGAGAGCCTTACTGAGTCCGGCGCCCATTCGAAAGTCTCGCCGCTTCGGTGATTAGTGCATGGGTTATTGCCGGAATTGGCTCCCGGCGCGGGGAAACGAGACCGATCGCCTGCGTCTCAAGCGGCTCGATCACCGGGATCGCTCGGAGCGGCTCCCGCACGCCCAGCAGGCTTGTGAACTTTTCCGGCATGATACAAGCGTAACGGCCGGTCCGGACGTGCGAGAACAATACAAGTATCGAGTCGGATTCGAGCGGCGGCTCGGGCGGCGGGCCACTTCTCGCGAGCAAGCGATCGATGATGCGGCGGTTCTGCATATCGGGAGTCAATAAACAAAGCCCGATGCGCCCGGCCTCCGCCCAGGTCACTTCGGCGCGCTCCGCAAGCGGTGAGCCGGCCGAAGTTAGAAGCCGGTACCGTTCGCGGTAGAGCAACACTGTGTGGACATCGCCAAGCGGCTCATTTTCGATGTAGGTCAGTGCCGCATCAATTTGGAAATCATCGAGCATCACGAGGATGTCGCGGGATGCGCGCGAAAGAATCGTGAATTGCACCCCGGGATATTTGGCTTGAAACGGGGTTGTCAGCTCGGCCGCGATTGGGAGCGCTGTCGGCACCACGGCTATCGTCAAATGCCCGGCGAGCGCAGTCTTGGAGGCACGAACATCCTGGCGCATCGCGCGGGCATCGCTGACGATGCGGCGTGCCCATTCGAGCACACGTTCGCCTTCGGGCGTCAACCCATAGAATCGCGAGCTTCGGTTGACGAGCAGCACACCCAGTGCTTCTTCGAGCTGCTTGATGCCCGCCGATAGAGTAGGCTGTGTCACCCCGCAGCTATCGGCGGCGCGGCTGAAGTTGCGTTCTCGGGCAAGGGCAATCAGGAATTCAAGCTTGTCGATCACGGCGGGCGGCGGTTTGCGCACAGGAGAGGCGGCCAGCTTCTTGCGCCGATTTCCGATTTGCTGCAGCCGAAATGAAGGCAGCATGGCTCCAGGTGAGAGTCTTGGCCGATGTCTGGGCACCGGTTTTTTGGTCGAATTGCTCCGAGAGCTCGCCCGAAGCAGGCGTGTAGGCCGCAACGGCCGCCATAAATCGATCACCACGCTCGAACAATGGCTCGAAGGCAAGCGGCCGCAGCTCCTCAAATGATTGACCGCCTGCATATCGCGCCAACCCGAGCGCGGATAAAAATTGCTTATTCTCGGCAGTGGCCGCGAGCTCTGCTCCCCGCGCAACCATCCCCGCGAGCCGGTAGTAAAATTCTGCGGCCCCGAGCGTCGAAAAATAATAGGCGCCGCCGCTAAAATAGCTATCTTGCGCATACCGGCCCATGGCGGGCCCAAGGTGGCAAGGGCGGCCGCGGTTAATTGGGTAGAGCTCCTCGAAGAGCCCTTCGAGCGCCGCCAAAGTCGCCATGATTCGGGGATCGAGAACAGAATGCTTTCCGGCATGCCGTGCCGCATGAATTACCGCAAGAATTACGGCGAAATCGAGCTCTTTGCCGCCCGCTCCATTGGTTACGTTCCGGCGGCTAAGATAATGGTTCATTTTGGGAGACCAGAACTCGTCGAGCACCGGGGCGATCGCAGCGGCCGCTATGCGAAATCTGTGCGAAGACTCAGGCACGCTCGCCTGCCCGGCCCAATTTGCGCCATCCTCAAGCGCCGCGTAATGCAGCAGCATGGAATAATAATGCTGGCCCTTCTCCTCCTCCCAAATATCGAAGGAAGGCTCGCGCCAATGGCGGCAAATGAAGTCGAGGTCGGCCAAAATGAGGGTGCGCATATCGGCCCGCGCCGCGTCGCCCAGGGCATCGACTGCCCAGAGGCGCATCAAGGCAAGCGCGCGGAAAGCCGGGCCGTCGTGCTGGGGGCGCGACCATTTCGATATATCGAGCGTAGCGTCCGGGTTGAACCGCGGCTCGCCCAAGACGCAATCTCCCCTTATGCGTAAGAGATCATCATCCTCGCGCACGAATTGGAGAT
>JAFMSB010000035.1:9292-10616 GCA_017353815.1 Methylocapsa sp.
AATTGCCCGCCTGGCGAAGAAATTCGCGGCCATCCAAATGGGTGAGGGCGAGGCTGAAGGCAATAAAATCTTTGCAATGGGCGACCGCCTCCGCGGCATGCGGGCCGCTGCGGATCAAATGGCGCAGGGCGTCAACTGCGGCAGCCGAGTCGCGCGCCCAATGAAAGAAATAGTCTGGATCCGGATCCCACGAGCCGAGGGCGGCCGAGGCAAGAATCGAGCCCCTCGCCGGCCGGATTGTTTGGCCAAAGCCCCTTCGCTCCTTGATGAGATGCGTTGCCGAGATGGCGTCCAGCATCCGCGATGCTGAAATCGCATATTGGCCTTCGATCCAGCGGTTCAGGCTTTCTTCGCCGGGCGCCGGAACGCTTCCGCCAAACGCTCCGGCCGTTTCCATTCGCTTCACCTAACTCAGATGGGGGCTCGAAAATCCAAGCCTTGCAAGGCCTTGTTTAACATCGAGATCGGCCATGAACAATTTCCAAAACAGCCCGCTGCGGTAGTTTTCGATCATCGCTACGGCCGGCCCTTGATCGATGGCGAGATAGCTTTTTGCATACCAGTTGCGGGATTGGCTGAATGCTCCGGTGAAGCCGAAGCGGCCCCAAATCTTGTCCCCCAGACTATCGTAAAAATAGCGCAGGGCGCGCATCGCTTGCCCGGGCATATAAGGAAAGCTTGAAAGCGCGGCCGTTGGCGAAATCACGCCATTATCGTGGTCGGGCGCATGCGCCGCATAGCCATCGGGATCATCGCTTGCCGTCAGCCCCCAGCAGGATGGCCCATAGCCCTTGTGGCCATAGGGATTGCGGACGCAGTGCTCGTAATTTATCAAACTGTGCTGAATATTTTGCTCAAGGTAGGACGCGTATCTGTCCTTCAGTCCGCGCGGATCAAGCCCGCAAAAGGAAAAGTGGGAGAAAAACAAAGGCCCGCCATAATCCGGGCCGAGCGGCAAATAGATATCGTAATAGCGGCGGCGATTCAGGAACGTGCGGCCCTCCGCGAAACCTTCATGGTAGACGCGGGGATCAATCGCGTAAGTTGGGGAAGAAGCGGCAAGCACATAAGTTATGAGGCATTCGTTCCAGCCCCGGATCTCGTGGTCGAGGCTAAAACCATTATTCGGACTCCAGTGCCAAACGAGGACGTGCCTGCCATCGCGCGCGTGCCAATTCCATTCGGCGTCCTGCCAGAGCCAGCTGATGCGATCGCGAATGTTTTTTTCCCCGGCCGTATCGGCGTTGAAATACTGGCGCGCGCATAGCAGCCCTTGGAACAGGAGAGACGTTTCAACAATATCGGAGCCATCGTCCTTGCGTCC
>JAFMSB010000276.1 GCA_017353815.1 Methylocapsa sp.
GAGATCGCGGGGACCTTGACCAGGCTGAGCGCCGAAATAACGGGCTACCTCGAAATATTGCGCTCCCGCGCCCGACTCTTTGGCATCATCAAGGACGAGCTCCTCGCAGCGAAAGCAGCCCACGCCACGCCGCGCCGGACAATCATTTTGGAGGATGCGCCGGGCGTCGAAGACGAGGACCTCATTCAGCGCGACGAAATGGTGGTCACCGTTTCGCATCTTGGCTATGTCAAAAGGGTGCCTCTTGCGGCCTATCGCGCGCAAAGACGCGGCGGCAAAGGCCGCTCGGCCATGCAGACGCGCGATGAGGATTTCGTTGCCCGGCTCTTCATCGCATCAACCCACGCGCCAGTGCTTTTCTTCTCTTCGCGTGGGCAGGTTTATAAGGAAAAAGTCTGGCGGCTTCCGCTCTCCGCCCCGCAAGCGCGCGGAAAAGCCCTCGTCAATTTGTTGCCGCTCGCAGAGAACGAGCGCATCACAACGATCATGCCCTTGCCCGAGGACGAAGCGGCGTGGGAAACGCTCGATGTCATGTTCGCGACAACGAGCGGCAGCGTGAGGCGCAATAAACTTTCCGATTTCGTCCAGGTTCATCGCTCGGGCAAGCTTGCGATGCGCCTCGATGAAGGCGAGGAGATCGTAGATGTGCAAATCTGCACCGATGCGGACGACGTGTTGCTCACGACCGCCAACGGCCAGTGCATCCGGTTTCCGGTCACTGAGGTGAGGGTTTTCAAAGGGCGCGATTCTATGGGTGTGCGCGGAATTGCGCTATCCGCCGGCGATCGCGTGATTGCGCTTTCCATCCTGCGCCATATCGATGCCGAAAGTGGCGAACGCCTCGCCTATCTCAAGATGCGCCGCGCCATCGCCGGCGAAGTTTTGCTTGAGAGCGGCGAGGCAGCAGCCGACGAAGCTGCGGGCGACGAGACTCCCGGACAGTCAATAAGCCCGGAACGTTATGCGCGGATGTCGGCCGCCGAACAAATTATCCTCGCCATCTCTGCGAATGGCTATGGCAAAAGAACCTCTTCCTACGAATACCGCATCACAGGGCGCGGCGGCAAAGGGATCGTTGCGATGGCGGTCAATCAGCGAAACGGCAAGCTGGTGGCCGCAATGCCCGTTGAAGAGGGCGACGAGATCATGCTCGTAACCGACGGCGGGAAATTGATCCGCTGCCCTGTCGACGGGATCAGGATCGCGGGGCGGACGGCGCAAGGCGTGATTGTCTTTGATACTGGGGAAGGCGAACAGGTGGCGGCGGTAGAGCGGATCACCGAAGAAGTTGGCGCTCGCCCTGATGGCGAGGCCGCAAAGAACGGCGGGACGGAGCAAAAAGATTCCGGCTGACAAATCTCTGTTTCAGCGCGGCGGCTATCACATAAATCAATAGTCGGTATTGGTAACGTCAGAAAGGCGCGGCCTTACACCGGAAACGTCTTTTGGGCAGCTGGCCGGGCTTCGCGGCCGTCCGATTTCCAAGTGCACCAAAAAACCGGTCGATCCTGAATAATTCTAAGACGTTGTGCGGGGGATTTTGCATTGGCATTATCAGTGCAGGAGCAGAACGTCGCTCTCCACGAATCAATCATTGCCGTGCCCGCCCGCAGCCCGCTCCGCCAGCAATGTCTCGATGTCGCCCAGCATCGCCGCGGGATCGAGCGATTGATTGGAATAAATTTCGCGAACCCATCCCTCTTTGTCGATTAAGAACACTTTTAGGAGATGATTTATGACGTCCGCGCCGCCGCCCTGCGCCCCGCGCCCGATAACAATCTCTTCGCCCATCTCGCGCAACAAAGGGGAGAGAAAGAGATAGGAATAGGTGGTGAGAAAATGCCACGGCACGATCTTATTCGCCGCTTTATAATGGCGGGCAAAGCCCGAAAGCACATCCGGTGTATCGCGCGCGGGATCGAGGCTCAAAAAGACGAGCCGGACTTTTCCATGCAGCGCCGGGCGTGCGATGATCTCGTTGCGCAGCCGCTCGAATGCCTCCCACGCACGCGGGCAGCCGTTGGGATCGGCACAGGACGAGTAAAAGAACGCGAGGAGGGTGACCGCGCCTTTAGTGTAGCTCGAAAGGAGATGGGGAAACCGCGTGCCTTCGAGCACGATGGCTTGCGGCACGTGCTGGATATGATCGAGATTGTAGCTTCCCGGCGGTGGCAGAAGGCCCGCCGCTGCCTGCACGCTCAGGGAATTGAAAGGCGCAAGCAGCAACAATGCCGCGGCCGCCACTTTCCCGAGGCGCGATACATAGAGCCGCCCTTTCGTCACTGCGAAGCCGCGCGCACCGGCGCGTCGAGCGATGCCTTTTCTGCGGGGCCCGAGAACTTCATGTGATGCGGCCGCCCAAGCCCTTGAGCAAAAAAATCGACCTCGAATTTTTGCTTGAGCTCCTTTCCGTCCCAGTCATAGGCGCGCAGAACCTGCTCATTATCTGCGCCTTTCTTGTCCCAATTTGCAAGCAAGGACGACGTAATATAGACCCGCCTTCCGTCCCAGCTCTGCGAAATCATATTGACCTGCTTGCCAGTCACTTTGTTGTAGATCTCGGCAGGCTTTGCCGGATCGGAGATGTCGAACAAATGGGTGGTGCCATCCATAAAGGTATTGACCCACAAGCTCTTCGCGTCGGCCGAAATCGAAATGTCGACCGGCAAGGGAATTTTGGCCGGATCCCCGATCGTGCCAACTTCGCGCGCCTCCCAATCGCCCTTGGCATCGCGCGAGATAAGCCAAAGTTTCGAGGTGAGGGCCGAGGCGGTGATCGCCCAGTCGTCTCCTTCCTTCAAAGACCAGCGGATTTCGAGCGGCGCGCCCGGAACTTGAAATATTCTTTCGGGCTGCATGGATTTGAGATTCCACAGCACCATCGTGTTGCCGAAGTGCTTCATGGCCTCGCTGTCTTTCACGAGCTTCCCGAGGTCCATCATGTAATTGTTCCAGCCCGTAAAGCTCGACGTCAAAAACACATTTTTTTTTGGATTGATTGCGATATCGTAGCCATAACCGTCGCCGCCATTATCGGCCGGCATGGGATGGGCCGAGAGAAACTCGCCTTTGTTGCTATAGACGGCAAGGCCGGTCACGCCATCGCGGGCCTTATCATTTGATAAGGCGCCGATCATCATGCGGCCAGGTATCGCGTAAAAGGTATGCGGCCCGACATAGCCGGTTTTTTCGGTAAAATCGGAAATCGTGTTGACGAGCTTCGGTTTGGCGGGATCCGTGCCGACGTCGAAGACAAAAATCTTGCTGTCGTCGAGGCGCCCGGCCCAAAGATATTTGCGGTCATCGGTAAAGCCCATATGATGCGCCTCGCCGCGCCCGCCGACCGAAATGCTGCTGATCACCTTGCCGTAGGACGGAGACTTAGGATCGGCGCCAATAGTCACAAGCTTGTCCGACTCATCGCCGACTCCCGGCTCGCCCAGCGTCCATACGTGAAGGTAGGCTTCCTGGCCTTTGATGAGCGCCGCCGTATAGGGCGAGAGGCAGGTTTCGTCTGCGCGCGCTGCCGGCGCTGCAAGCGCACATGCCACAGCCAAAAGCCCCGCGCCCATTGCTCCTTGAGCATTTTTTCTCATTATTT
>JAFMSB010000277.1 GCA_017353815.1 Methylocapsa sp.
ACCGTCGGTGCCCTCTGGGAAGCCATCGGAATCGCCCTCGACGACTTTTCGGCAAAAGAATGCTTCAATTATTTTCGCAACGCCGGATACGGGTCCGCCTAATCGGGTCACGCGTTAAGCTATTGGTTTTCATGGGCCGTTTCACGCGAGCCTTGCTGTGCTATGGCAATGAATCGGAATCGAGCAAAGCGTAAAGGAGATGATCCTGCCAGATTCCATTGATTCTCAAATAGGCGCGGGCATAACCTTCTCGCGAAAATCCCGTCCGTTCCAACAGACGGACCGAGGCAAGGTTATGCGGCAGGCATGAGGCCTCGATGCGATGCAGCCGCAAAGTCGTGAAAGCATAGCCGACGACTCCCCGGACTGCGGCTGTCATCAGGCCTTGCCGGGCATAGGGAGCGCCGATCCAATATCCGAGCGTTCCCGACTGGACGACACCCCGCCGGATCTGTCCGAGGGTTAATCCTCCCGCAAGCACGCCGTTTTCACGAAAGATCAAGAAAGGGTAGGCTTCATCATTGGCGATCTCCTCGTAGCACCGGCGCAATCTGCGGCGGAAGGCGGCTCGCGTGAGGTCATCGCCGGACCAGGCCGGCTCCCAGGGCGTGAGAAAAGCGCGGCTTGCCGCGCGCAACGCCGACCAGGCCTCGTAGTCGCGCATCTCTGGCGGCCGCAGGAAAACACCGTCGCCCTGGAGCAGGAACCCGGCCTGGTTTGCCGGATAGAGCCGGAAAAGCGCCACGGTGCCGCCCCTCAAATTCCTTTGAGCTGCAGAGCAACGCGATCCGGCACGAAGACTTTCGCGACAGGGCCGATCGCCGCAACGGTTGGCGAAGATCGCAGCGCGCGTGCGCCCTCCGCGCGAATCTGACTCGTATCGATACGGTCGATGGCGGCAATGATTTCCTCCCGCGCAAGCACGCGGTTGAAAGCGATCATTTGCCGGGCCATTTGATCACACCGGGCGGCGGGATTTTCGAGCGCGGCAAGAAGGGAAACTTTCATTTGCGCTTTCGCCCGCTTAATTTCCGCATCGCTCAAATCCAGCGCCGCCTTGCCAAAGCAGTCGAGCGCCACACGCATCAGTTCGCCGCTGTTTTTTGGATCGGTCGCAGCATAGAATCCCAGCAGGCCGGTATCCGAATATCCCCAGTGGAACGCGCTGATCGAATAAGCAAGCCCCCGCGTCTCGCGCACCTCCTGGAACAGCCGCGACGACATGCCGCCGCCTGCCGCATTAGCGAAAATCTGCAGAGCATAAAAATCTGGATTCGAGTAGGGCGTGCCTTCGAAGCCGACCGCAATGTGCACTTGTTCGAGGCGCCGCTTCATCCGCTTGTCGCCGCCCCGGTAGTATGCAGGCGCAGGATCCCATTCTGGGCAAACGGACGGAAGCCGGGAAAAGACTCGCGCAGCCTCATTGCATAAGAAATTGTGTTCGACCGCTCCCGCCGCGCTCACCACAATCGTGCCCGCAAGGTAATGTGTGGCGAGATATGCGCGGATGGCGTCCCCGCTGAAGCCGGAAACCCGCTCCGCGGTCCCGAGAATTGGCCGGCCGATCGGCTGATCCGGAAACGCGGCCGAATTGAGCATCTCGAAAACGAGATCGTCGGGGGTATCCTCGACCGCGCGGATCTCCTGCAAGATGACGCCTTTCTCCCGTTCGAGCTCGCTCGCTTCAAACGTGCTCTCGATCAGGACATCGGCGAGTATATCGAGCGCGAGCGGGATATCTTGCGCCAAAACATGCGCATAATAGGCGGTGTGCTCGGTGCTCGTCGCGGCATTGAGATCGCCGCCGGCCATCTCAATGTCCTCGGCGATCTCGCGCGCCGAGCGCCGCCTCGTTCCCTTGAAAGCCATATGCTCAAGAAGATGCGACAAGCCGTGCTCGCTCAAATGCTCGTGGCGCGACCCGGCGCCAACGAAAACCCCGATCGAGGCTGTCTCGAGATGGGCCATGCGATCGCTGACGATCCTCAGGCCGGACGGCAAAGTAGTTGTTTTAACGCTCATAATGCCACAGCCTGGTTCCGGCCGTTCAGCGCACGCGAGCGCGAGCGGATAAAGCGCTCGATCTCGCTCTGATCATTCGGCAAGACCTCGTAGTTCTCGTCTTTCTCGAAGAGACCTTCGAGGTGAGGCGGCAAACTTGGGCGCACCCCCGCAGAAGACTCGATCGCAGCGGGAAACTTCGCCGGATGGGCTGTTGCGAGCACAACCTGGATGCTTCCGCCTTTCTGTTCCTTTGCCTTGGAAGCTGCGCTCAGCCCAACTGCGGTGTGTGGATCCGCGAGATAACCTGCCTCACGCCGATATCGCAAGATTGCCTGGCTCGTTTCTTCCTCCGTTGCGCGAAATGCATCAAACTCCGCCCGGATTGTCTCCAAAGGGCCGGGCGCAATCCGAAAGCCTTTCGCCTGCCGAAGCCCTTCCATCAGGCCGCAAAGCGCGCGCCCATCCCGCCCGTATGCTTCGAAAAGCTGCCGTTCAAAGTTGGACGATATCTGAATATCCATGGAAGGCGATTGCGTGGCACGGACCGGCTGGAGCTCGTAGGATCCTTCTGCCAGGGCCCGGGCTAAGATATCGTTCGAGTTTGCGGCAATTACCAGCCTGCCAATGGGGAGTCCCATGCGCTTGGCCATCCAGCCGGCAAAAATATTGCCGAAATTCCCCGTCGGCACGACGAAAGACACGGGCCGGTGCGGTGCGCCGAGCGCGGCGGCGCTGGTGAAGTAATAGACGGTCTGGAAAATGATCCGCGCGAGGTTAATCGAGTTGACGCCACAAAGATTGAGCTCGGCGCGAAGCACGTTATTGCCGAACATCGTCTTGATGCTCGTCTGCGCATCGTCGAAGGTTCCTTGCAGCGCAATCGTGTGAACATTAGGGAACCTGGCGGTTGTCATTTGCCGCCGTTGCACCTCGGAAATGCGGCCGTGCGGGAAAAGAATAAAGACGTCGGTTTGCGAAAGTCCGCCAAAGGCCTCGATCGCGGCGGCGCCAGTATCGCCCGAGGTGGCGCCGATGATCGTCGCCCGCTCGCCTCTCGTCTTGAGGGCATGATCCATGAGCGGGGCCAAGAGCTGCATGGCAAAGTCTTTGAACGCGAGAGTTGGGCCGTGGAACAGCTCGAGCACAAAAAGGTCCGAGTCGAGCTGCACCAGAGGCGCAATGGCCTTATGGCGAAATTTTTTATTGGCCGCCTCGATCATGCGCCGAAAAACAGGCGTGCCAATCTCGCCGCCAAGGAAGGGCAATAAAACAGCCCCGGCGGCTTCGGAATAAGGCCGGCCGGCAAAACCCGCGATCATGTCCCGCGTGAATTGCGGGTAGGTATCAGGCAGATAGAGCCCGCCATCCGGCGCGAGGCCTGCAAGCAGCATCGCAAGAAAGGGCAGAGGCGGCGCCTCTCCCCGCGTCGAGATGTATTTCATCGGTGATCTGATCCTCCGCGGCCCCGGCCCAACCGACTCCGCGGGACCTCGCCCTTTCCATTGGCCCTAGCGCGCTTTCCGCCCGGCTGGAATGGGCCGAGCGATAAGAAATCGCGCCAAATCAATAAGCTGGAGCGAATTCCGCAAAAGTC
>JAFMSB010000278.1 GCA_017353815.1 Methylocapsa sp.
CCTAAAAAACGCGATTTTCTCATTCGAAAACTTTAGCACCGCCGCGTAGATTGCGCAATAGCTCGGAAATGTCGTGGTTCTGCAATTCGGCGCCCCCGGCACAGTGGCCAGCGGCGGGTCAATCGATGCTTCCGCGCTGCGGCCTGGAACAATTGCTGCACATTCCACCCCGCTTTTACCGGGCTTCCGAGAGGGGGGAGCAGAGTGCCGCCAACCTTACGCGGGAAGATACACGCGCGCGTCGCGAAGGCCGCCGCTGAGCCGCTATCGGCACCAGACTAAAGATGTCGCCGGTCTTACTTGCGCCGGAGGCTGGCTTGCCTTTTTCGATGCAAGATTTTTTGTGCAAATCGGACGAAAATGTTTCACGTGAAACATTTTTGGAGTAGTTCTAAATGGTGGTGGGCGGTTTGGCTTCGTTCAAACGTCGGCAGGCTGCTTCATGCGAAGCACCGGCCTTTCTCCAAAGCGATTTAAAGAGCGTCCGGCTCGTGCCGGAAGAAGTTGAAGCTGGCCCAAAACCGGCCGGCCTTAGCTTTGCTTCTCGAAAAAAGCCCGGAATGCCGATCGCGCTTCCTCGGATCGAAGCGCAGCCGAAAAGAGGTGTGCCTCTTCCTCGATCCTTGCCAGAATTTCCTCCTGCCCGCCGCGCATCAGGCGGCGCGCTGCCAAAAGCGAAGCGCGAGGTTTTTGCGCGAGCCGCAGTGCTTGATCGATGGCGTATCCCTGCAGCCGGCAAGCCGGGATGATGGCATTGGCGAGGCCAAGCCGCATCGCCTCATCGGCCCCAAAAGATTCGCCCAGCAGCAATAACTCCGCTGCTTTCGCCATTCCTATCCGGCGAGGCAGAAGAAGCGAGGACGCCGCCTCCGGCACCACGCCGAGATCCACGAACGGCAGACGAAACATGGTCCCTGGCGCGGCATAGACGAGGTCGCAATGGAGCATCATGGTCGCACCAATACCGATTGCGATGCCTTCGATTGCCGCAACCACCGGTGTCTCGCAGCGGGCCAAGGCCTTGATGAAAGCAAAGGCTGGCAGTTCACCAGCCGCTGCGTCCCAACTGAGGAAATCGGCAAGATCGTTGCCCGCCGTAAAACTGCCGCCCGCACCCGAGAACACCAAAGCGCCAATCGAAGGATTGGAACCAGCATCTTGCAGGGCGCCTGTTGCGGCCGCATACATGGGCCCGCTCAGCGCGTTCTTCTTTTCCGGCCGGTCGAAGGTCACGCAAAGGACTTCACCCTTACGCTCGATTTTGACATGGAGCGGCGCGGCTTGCACACTACCGCTCAAGCGCAGACGAGCCCGCAAGCACCGACCCCCCTCCGAGCATAACCTCGCGCGCGAGGCCGCCTGCGCCAGCGGCGATATTTTCGGCAAAAAAGCGAGCACACGCGATCTTCGCCGGCAAAAGCGGGTCATTGTTGCCCGCCGTCGAAAGCCGGCGGGCAGCAAGCGCGCCCTTTGCGAGCAATGTCCCGCCAAGCGCCACCGCAAAAAGCCGCAGGTAGGGTGCCGCGCCCGCGAGCGCCTCCTCTGGCCTTGCCGCACCGGCCTCCTGCATGAAGAGGGTCGCGCGCTCGAGCGAGTCGACCGCGTCGCTCAGGTGCGATTCCATCTCGCCGAAGTTCTCGGCGTTCTCGCGCAGGGCGCGGGTTACCTCCCGCATCGAGGCGATTTCGCGCCGCATTGTCTCTCCTTGGGACAATCCGAGCTTGCGCTGGACGAGGTCAATCGCCTGAATGCCGTTTGTTCCTTCGTAGATGGCGGCGATGCGGGCATCGCGCAGATATTGGGCCGCACCAGTTTCCTCGATATAACCCATGCCGCCATGAACTTGTACCCCGAGCGAGGCGACCTCGTTGGCTATATCGGTCGAAAAAGCTTTCGCGACCGGCGTGAGAAGCGAGGCGCGCTCGAACGCCGCGCCGTGCTCGGCATCATCCTGCGCCCGCCGCGACCTATCGATCGACGCCGCGGTCGCAAAGCAGATCGCCCGCGCCGCAGAGGTGAGAGATTTCATCGTCAGAAGCATGCGCATCACATCCGGATGGCGGATGATGGGGCTCATGCCCTCGCCTCTTTCGCCCGGCGCGCGGCCCTGACGGCGCTCTCCCGCATATCCAAGCGCCTGCTGAAATGCCCGCTCCGCGATCGCCACGCCCTGCACGCCGACATTAAGCCGCGCGTTGTTCATCATCGCGAACATGCAGGCAAGGCCCTTGTTCTCTTCTCCAACGAGAAATCCCATCGCGCCGCCATGATCGCCATAGACCATCGTGCAAGTCGGCGCAGCATGAATTCCGAGCTTATGTTCGAGCGAGGCGCAAAAGACGTCATTGCGCTTGCCCAGATTGCCGCCATCGTTCACCACCATCTTGGGCACGAGAAAGAGCGAGATTCCGCGCGTGCCTTTTGGCGCATCGGGCAGGCGCGCAAGCACGAAATGGATGATATTTTCCGCCATGTCGTGCTCGCCATAGGTGATGAATATCTTCGAGCCAAAGAGCTTGTAGCTGCCGTCTCCCTGCCGCTCGGCGCGCATCTTGAGACCGCCAAGATCGGAGCCCGCCTGCGGCTCGGTCAAATTCATCGTGCCGGTCCAAGCGCCCGATATGAGCTTAGCAAGATAAAGCTCTTTTAGCGCTTTGCTTGCATGCGACTCCATCGCCTCGATGGCGGCAAAGGTCAACAGCGGACACAGGCTGAATGAAACATTCGCAGCGCTCCAAATCTCGATACAAGCGGTATTGAGAAGCACGGGTAGGCCCGCGCCGCCATAATCCTGTGGTCCGGAAATCGCGTTCCATCCGCCCGCCGCCCATTTCCGGTAGGCATTCGCAAAGCCTGGCGGCACGGTAACGCGCCCCGAATCGAGTTTTGCGCCCTCTCTGTCACCCACGGAGTTCAAAGGCGCCAGGACGCTTTCGGCGTATTTTGCTGCTTCCTTGAGCGTGGCTTCGGCAAAGCCATCGCCAAGCTCGGCATAGATGCTTGGCTTGCGTTCGGGGTCCATGCCCGCTTCATGAATCATCGATAAAAGGATCTCGGCAACGGGTGCGCGATAGGTCATGAGGCCCTCGGAGGAATATTTGCCCCTGGCGGCGAAAGGAGGCTCCATGCCAGAGATGCGGCGGGCGAAAAAGCGGATTATAACCCCATTCCGCTTTGCCTGTCGCGATCAATGAAACCGGACACGACCTCTTCAGGCCTGCCTCAAGGCGCCAATGACACGCGCACAATGGCGGCGGATGCCGCAGGCATCGCCGCGGCGGCGCGGATTTTACGCGCGGAAGGTCTCGTCGCGCTGCCCACCGAGACCGTATATGGTCTTGCCGCCGATGCCACATCCGAAGCAGCGGTAGCAGGAATATATGTGGCAAAAGCGCGCCCAAGCTTCAATCCGCTGATCGCGCATGTACAAAGCCTCGAGGCGGCGGTTGAACAGGGCGTTTTTTCTCGCGGGGCGCTGGCGCTGGCGCGAAAATTTTGGCCAGGGCCGCTGACATTGGTAGTGCCGCTTGCTCCTTCCGCCAGCGTATGCGCTTTGGCGCGCGCCGGGCTGCAGACGGTCGCATTGCGGATCCCCT
>JAFMSB010000036.1 GCA_017353815.1 Methylocapsa sp.
ATTACGGAGTGTTTAATGGCTCCCGGTTCCGCAACGAGGTCGTCCCCAGGGTCCGCGAATTCCATCGTTCGCTCGCACCCGCCGCCCGGCATCTCCGGCTCGTCGAAACAGTTTGAGGGCCGAGGTTTCCTTGCGCCGCTTTGACGGCAGTAAGCTGTCGAAATCGCGAGCAAGACCTGGCGACCGGGCGAATCGCAGTCTATCCTGCGGCCATGCTATGGCTTTCGCCTAAGAGCGCGCCCCGCGGCTCCTCTCTCGTTTATCTCGATATTTCGCATGGCGGCGAGATCTACCGGATCGGTCTGCGGCGGCTCGCTTCGGCCCAAAGGTATACCTTGCGCGTTAGGGCGGCAAAGCAGGAAATCATCCTGACTATGCCGGCACGCGGAAGCCTAAAGGAGGCAAAATGCTTTGCCGCAAAGCACGCAGCCTGGATCGGCGCAAGACTGCGGCGGCTGCCGCAGAGAATTCCCTTCGGGGACGGAAAAATCGTGCCTTTGCGGGGAATTTTGCATACAATTACCCACCGCGCGGCAAGCCGGGGCGCGGTTTGGGTAGAGGCTGCGGCTGACTGCGACGGTAGCACGCCTTTGCTCTGCGCAGGCGGCGATGCGCTCTTTGTCGAGCGCAGGATAAAAGATTACTTTCTCAGCGAGGCGAAGAAAGACATAGAGGCGGCCGTCATCCGCTACGCCCAACAGGTTGGAGTTTCGCCCCGCAGGATTTCCTTGCGCGATCCGGTGAGCCGCTGGGGATCGTGTTCGTCTTCGGGCGCGCTCAGTTTTTCCTGGCGGCTCATCCTGGCGCCCCCCTTTGTTCTCGATTACCTCGCCGCCCATGAAATAGCTCATCTCCTGCATATGAACCATTCCAAGTTGTTTTGGGAAGCCGTTGAGCGATTGACGACCGATACGCGGCGCGCCGAAGCATGGCTTAAGACGCAGGGCTCGGGTTTGCATCGCTTCGGCCCTGACCCCTGATTTGGTACCGCCGTTGCTGCAAATCCGCCAGAATTAGGCTGTCGAAGCCTGGGCGGGCGCCGCCGTCTCGCTTAACCGCTTGCGGTAGAGTGCGGCAAAGTCGATCGGATCGATGTAAAGCGGCGGGAAACCGCCTCCGCGCACGGCGTCGGCGATGATTTGCCGGGCGAAGGGAAACAAAAGGCGCGGGCATTCAATCATCACAACCGGATGCATGTCGTTTGCGGGAATGTTGCGCAACCGGAATATCCCGCCGTAATCGAGCTCGAATTTGAACAGGAGGCCTGCACCCTCGCCCGCCGATCCTTCGAGCAGTACATCAACCTCGAAGTCGGTTTCGGCGATCTGGCGGGCATTGACATTGACTTGGATTGAAATGTTCGGCGGCTTCTCCTGCGGGCCGAGCGAGCGCGGCGCATTGGGGTTCTCGAAAGAGAAGTCCTTCGTGTATTGCACGAGCACGTTAATGGAGGGAGCCGAGTCCGTTTGCGCGGCCTCGCCATTTCCTTGTCCGTCTGCCATATCGCGTTTCTCCTCGGGCTGCGGGTAGCACGGTTGCTTATTCCGGACAACCCGCGAGGCTTTGCCTTGGCCCGCCCTCATTTCGAAATTTTGCCAAACCGGCTTTCCGGCAGGCATAAGAAGATTGGTTGAAGGCCGGGATGAGCCTCAAAGCCGCGCCTATTCAAGCACCCAGGCTTTACCTCATCACACCGCCTCTTTCCAAAGAGGCCTTCGATCTGCCGCTTTCCGTGGATTTAATGGCCGCCTGCGGGGTGGCATGCCTGCTCGTGCAGATGGCATCTAAAGGCAATGATGAGAAAGAAAGAATTTTCCACGCTGTGGCCGGGCGGGTGCAGAAAAAAGGGATCGCATGCCTCGTCGCGGACGATCCAGAACTTTGTTTGCAAGCCAAGGCAGACGGTGTCCATATGCGCGCGGAAGGAGAGCAATTCGAGAAAGCGCTCCGCATGCTAAAACCCGGGCTCATCGTGGGGGCGGGAGATCTGCGCACGCGCCACGCCGCGATGGCGGCCGGGGAGGCGGGCGCCGATTATGTGATGTTTGGCGAAACCGGAGAGCCCCAACCCGCCGTTCTTGAGCGGACGGGCTGGTGGGCCGAGCTTTTCACCGTGCCTTGCGTTGGCTTCGCGGAGGATCTCGATTCGATAAGGGGCTTCGCCGGTGCCGGGGCCGATTTCATAGCCCTTTGCGGCGCGATCTTTTTTGATCCCCGCGGGGCCGAGTCCGCGTTGCGTGAGGCCGCTGCACATTGCCTCGCACCGCCCGCCGCTGGACCCTGATGAGTCGCGCTTTGCATTGGCACAAACGAATCCTCGTCGCCCTGGTGATGGCATCGGCGGCCATGCGGGCGGATGCGGCGGCGGGCGGGCAAGATGCCGCGCGCGCCATAAAGCTGCCCGCCCCGGCAAGGCTCGGGGGGGCGCCCGATGCGGCCTATGCCGCCTATCAGCAAGGTTATTATCGAGAGGCGATGCGCGAGGCCGTGAAGCGGGTGGATGCCGACCCCGGCGACGGGCCCGCAATGACCCTGATTGGCGAACTCTATGCGCGAGGGCTTGGCGTGAGGCGCGACCCAGCCGAAGCGGCCCGCTGGTATCAGCTTGCCGCCGGCCGCTCCGATCCCCAGGCGGCATTCGCGCTCGCTCTGGCCAAATTGCGCGGCGAAGGCGTGGCAAAAGACCCCGCCGGCGCGGCCCAGCTTTTGGAACAGGCGGCGGCGCAAAACCATCCAGGGGCTCTCTACAATCTCGGCCTGCTCGCTCTCGAAGGCGATGAAAAAACCAAGAATTTTTCAAAGGCGGCGCAGCTTTTCCGCAAAGCCGCGGAACTCGACAATTCCGATGCCGCCTATGCGCTTGGCCTTTTGTACAAGAGCGGCAGCGGCGTCGAACAAAGCGATGCGGACGCCGCGCATTGGATTGGCCGCGCAGCTAAGGACGGCCATGTTCCGGCAGAAGTCGAATACGCGATCATGCTGTTCAACGGCACGGGCGTCGAAAAGGACGAGACCGCGGCGGCGAAGCTGTTTCTGAAAGCGGCTGCAGCCAACAACCCGGTCGCGCAAAATCGTTTGGCGCGAATTCTGGCAGCCGGGCGCGGTTTGCCGAGGGACATGGTTGAGGCGATGAAATGGCATCTGCTCGCGAAGGCCGCCGGCATTAAGGATGACTGGCTCGATGGTGAGCTGGCGAAGATGCCGCCAGAGGAGAAAGCCGCCGCGGAGCAGCGTTTCCGCCATTACGCCGGGTATTGATGCGGTTTCCAGTTTGTTGATCGAGTCTGCTGCCCGACCTGAGCCTGGGTGCCGCTAAGCGGCCCAATTGATGTGGCTCGGCTGCGGGCGTTTGGCGAGGGAAGCGATTCTGTCAGATGCCAGAGGGCGTCCGGAAGAAGCGCCCATTGGCCCCTGCCTCATCGGTATTAGCCGGTCAGGCCCTTGGTATTACTTGTGGAGAGCAACCGAGACCCTTGCGACATCGGTTCCGGCTTGCGGGCTGATGGTGACCGATTGCCGGTCGCCTCTTGTATGCACATCGATTCGGGCAGCGAATCCGGCACCTTGGACATTGGCGGCGATCGCCGAGGCCGTTGCATGGCCAGCGATTTGCCCCGAAACGCCGCGCGATGATTCCGCCCAATTACCGGATATTGAGCCGCCCTGGGCGACGACGACATTGCTCCTGATGTCAAGCCTATAACTCGCACTGGCACAGCGGAGGTCCTGCTGCATCGCGGTTCCATCGCCGTGAACGGCATTGGCCGCCCGGCAGCGAAGCCGTTCGGTCGAGCCATCCGCCATGGTAATTGTCCCGCCGCCCGACCATGATCCGGACAATTCCGCGAACGGGCCGAGCGCCGGATCGGCATAAGCCGCTGCCCGCGCGAGCAGCCATACGCCGCAGAGGATAACCCCAGCCTTCCGCAAACGCGCCCTGCTATGATTTGCCTTGGCAACGCCTAAACAGGCAAGCGAAGGCCCTCGCTTGGCGGGCAAAACATACCTCTGTTTAGGCATCATGCGGACCACTCCAACACTCTCTTCACAGGGTAGCTGCGAACCACCGTTGTCCGGCCCTTTCACTTGCGAAGCGCAACCGCGATATCTGCAATATCGGTCCCACGCTCGGGCTCGAGCGTGAACGACTCCATGGTGACCGACTGCTTGTTGCCTTTCATGCGCACGTTCATGTGTGCTGCAAATCCCGTCCCGCCGACGTCGGCGACGATCGCCGATCGGTTGGCATGGCCGTAAACGCTTCCCCACACCCTGTGCGTCGCCTCCGTCCACGAGCCGGAAATCAGGCCGCCCTCGGAAAAGACGTTGCTCCTGATGTCGAGCTTGAGCACGCCGCTTGTGCAGCGCAAATTCTGCGTGATCGACCTTCCATTCGAATTGACGGCATTCGCCGAATTGCAAAGCAAGCGTTTCTTTGATCCGTCCATCATGGTGACCGTTCCAGTACCCAGCCAATGCCCGGACAAACCCGCGAATGGACCACCCGAGTTCAGAGTCGCCTGCGTAGCTGAAGGGCCCAGAACTGCCGAGGCCATAACCACCCCGCACAGCTTGAGCGCGGATTTATTTGATAATGTAATCATGAGCTTCGCCTCCCCGCGAGCAGAATATTTTAATAAATAAACATCGCAGCTATCGTTTCGTTGCCCAGTCCGCAACTTTCCGCGCGGAATCACGGCCATTTGATTGCGCAAGCCCAAGGCTCGTTAGCGGACAACTATTGGAATGCGCCGCTCTTCAAACCATGAAAGCGGCATCGCAATTGTCCGGATACAGGCAGGTCCCGTAACTGCCCGCCGCATCGCAAGAGTGGTTGCGGCAGCGAGCAAACCGGCCGATCAGATGGCCTCCAGCAGCGAACCTTAAGCGGCCGGTCAATATGACCGCAGGGACTGTTTCAGCCCGCCCCGGCAGTTGAGGGCTTGGCTGATCTGTTTTCCACATACCAGCGGTAGACCTCGCGAATACCCTCTTCGAGGCGCTTTTTTGGCCTCCACCCAAGCGCCGCCAAGCGGCTTGAGTCCATAAGCTTGCGAGGGGTGCCGTCGGGCTTCGACTTGTCGAACACAAGCGTGCCATCGAAACCCGCAACCCGCGCAATGAGCTTGGCAAGCTCGCGGATGCTGATGTCGGCTCCTGCGCCGCAATTGATGGGCTCGCCGCTATCGTAGCGGTCCATCAGAAACACGACGGCATCGGCCAAATCATCCACATGAAGAAACTCGCGCAACGGAGTTCCGGTGCCCCAGATCACGACCTCTTTCTCGTTTGCCGTCTTGGCCGAGTGAAACTTCCGGATCAACGCCGGCAGGACATGGCTCGTCGAAAGGTCGAAATTGTCATTGGGACCGTAAAGATTGGTCGGCATGATCGAAATATAGCGGCGCCCGAATTGCCGCCGGTAGGCCTGACACAGCTTGATGCCCGCAATCTTGGCGATCGCATACCATTCGTTGGTTGGCTCGAGCGCGCCGCTCATGAGGGCCTCTTCCGTGATCGGCTGAGGCGCCATTTTCGGATAGATGCAGGAGGAGCCAAGAAAGAGCAGCCGGTCGATCCCGGCAAGGTGCGCCGTATGAATGACGTTTGTCTCGATTGCGAGATTGTCATAGAGAAAATCCGCCGGAAAGGAATCATTTGCCAGAATTCCGCCAACCTTGGCAGCGGCGAGTACGATCGTGTCCGGTCTCGCCTTCGCAATCCATTCCTTTACGCCGCGCTGTTCGCGAAGATCGAGCTCTTCACGGCCAATGGTCAGGATTTCCACATCCTCGCGCGCAAGCCGCCGCAAGATTGCCGAGCCTACCATGCCGCGGTGCCCGGCAACCCAGATGCGCGTTCTGCTCCGGCTGGTTGCGAAGGAGCCGTCCATGCGATTTCCTCAAAGATGGCCGCGGTTTTTAATGGCAATCAAATCGGCTGCAACCATTTCGGTTACGAGCTGAGGGAAGGTTACCTTATGTGTCCAGCCAAGTTTGCTCCGCGCTTTTGCCGCATCCCCCAAGAGGAAATCGACCTCCGTGGGGCGCAAGTAACGCGGATCGATCTCGACAAGCAGCCGGCCGCTCTTTGCGTCGAAACCGCGCTCATCCGCCCCCGATCCTTTCCAGACAAGGGCAATGCCAACTTCCTTGAAGGCCTGCTCGACGAACTCCCGCACCGTATGCGCCTCTCCCGTTGCCAGCACATAATCGCCGGGCTTGGGTTGCTGCACAATGCGCCACATGCCCTCGACATAATCGCGCGCATGGCCCCAATCGCGCCTGGCATCGAGATTTCCCAAAAAGAGCTTATCCTGGAGTCCGAGATGGATCGCGGCAACCGCGCGCGTGATCTTTCGCGTCACGAACGTCTCGGCCCGCGTTGGCCCTTCGTGATTGAAGAGGATGCCATTGGAGGCATGAATCCCATAGGCTTCGCGGTAATTGACCGTGATCCAATGGGCATAGAGCTTAGCGGCCGCATAGGGGGAGCGCGGATAAAACGGCGTCGTCTCATTCTGCGGCACAGCCTGCACTTTGCCAAAAAGCTCCGATGTCGAAGCCTGATAAAAACGAGTCTTCTGGCCGAGGCCTAATATTCGAATAGCCTCAAGCAGGCGCAGCGTGCCAAGGGCGTCCGCATTGGCGGTGTATTCCGGCGTCTCAAAGCTCACCTGCACATGACTTTGCGCGGCGAGGTTGTAGATTTCGTCGGGCTGAACCTGTTGCACGACGCGAATGAGATTCGTCGCATCGGTAAGATCGCCGTAATGCAGCAGAAAGTTGACGCCTGTCTCATGCGGATCGTGGTACAGATGATCGATACGATCGGTGTTGATCAATGATGACCGGCGCTTCACGCCGTGCACAACATAGCCTTTGGAGAGGAGAAGTTCGGCAAGCAGCGCCCCGTCTTGTCCCGTGACGCCAGTAATCAAAGCGGTTTTTTTGCTCATCGTTGACTTGTAGTTACCTCGCAGCTTGCCGCCGCCCGCACCAAAAGGGTGCCCGGCCGAAAACCATCAAGCGGATTTTCGGCGGGAACACGAGCGGTAACGCGACACCGCAAACGTCTTTACGCCGCCTCTTGCGCCTCAGCGACCGAAACTGCCGTCATATTGATCAGGCCGCGAACCGTCACCGAAGGTGTCAGAATATGCGCCGGCTTTGCCGCGCCAATGAGAATCGGGCCGACGGGCTGGGTATCAGCCATGATCATCGTCATCGTATAGGCAATATTGGCAGCATCGAGGTTGGGCATGATGAGAATGTTTGCCTCGCCCTTGAGGCGCGAGGAAGGAAGAATCAGATTGCGCAGAACCTGAGACAAAGCGGTGTTGGCCTGCATCTCTCCATCGGCTTCGATGTCCGCAGCCTGCTCGCGCAGGATTTCTAAGGCATCGCGCATCTTGCGGGCAGAGGGCGTATCATCCGATCCAAAATCCGAATGCGACACGAATGCGATCTTTGGCTCGATTCCGAAACGGCGGACATGGGCGCCGCACAGCAGCGCCATTTCGGCGATCTCCGGCGCGGCGGGATCGCCCTGGACGTGGGTGTCGGCGAGAAAAAACGCGCCTTTGTCCGTAATCATGAGACACATGGCAGAAAGTTTCGTTGCGTTTGGCGCAAGCCCAATGATGTCTTTGATATAGCGCAAGTGCGGGCTGAAGCGCCCATCGAGGCCGCAGATCATGGCGTCGGCATCGCCCCGCCGCACCGCGATTGCTGCAATCACGGTCGCATTCGTGCGCACCAATAGCCGCGCGGCCTTGGGCGTGATTCCTTTGCGGCCAGCCGCCTCCAGGCAGGTCTCGACATAGAGGAGGTAGCGGGGATCCGAGTTGGGATTGATGACTTCGAAATCCATTTTCGGGCGCACAGATAATCCAAAACGTTCAAGCCGGGTGTTGATTACATCTGGCCGGCCGACGAGGATGGGTTTGGCGATCCCCTCTTCCACCAAGGTTTGGACGGCACGAAGCACCCTTTCATCTTCTCCGTCGGCGTAAATCACGCGCATCGGGCAGGACTTTGCCGCATTTATCACCGGCCGCATGACGAAGCCGGACCGGTAGACAAATTGCGTCAGATGCTCTTCGTAGAGCGCAAGATCGGCGAGCGGCCGCTTCGCGATACCCGTTTCCATGGCCGCTTTTGCGACCGCTGGCGCAATCCGCAAAATCAGGCGCGGATCAAAAGGTGCCGGAATTAGACTGTCCTTGCCATATTGGCGCGCCTTGCCGTTATAAGCACGCGCGACAACGTCGGAAGGAGGCTCATGGGCAAGATCGGCGAGCGCGCGAGCGGCGGCAAGCTTCATGGCTTCATTGATGGAGGTCGCCGCGATATCGAGAGCGCCGCGGAAGATGAAAGGAAAACAAAGAACATTGTTGACCTGATTGGGATAATCCGAGCGCCCGGTGCAGATCATTGCATCGGGCCTTGCGAGCGCCGCAACGTCGGGCTCGATCTCCGGTACCGGATTGGCGAGCGCCATGATCAGCGGCATCTCGGCCATCGTCTTGATCATTTCGGGCGATACGACGCCGCCAACCGACAAGCCAAGGAAAATATCGGCGCCGGGAATCACCTCTTTGAGGCTTCGGGCGTGGGTGTCCTTTGCGTAGATGGCAACATAATCGTTCATCAAGGCCTTGCGGCCACTGTAGACGACACCCTCAATGTCGGTGACGAAGATGTTTTCGCATTTTGCCCCAAGAACGGTCAAGAAATCGAGGCACGCGATCGCCGCAGCGCCCGCGCCCGATGTCACGATCTTCACTTCGCCGATTTTCTTGCCCGCGAGCTCCATAGCATTGAGGACCGCCGCGCCGACAATGATCGCGGTGCCATGCTGATCGTCATGAAAGACCGGGATTGCCATCCGCTTCCTGAGCTTGCGCTCGACCTCAAAGCATTCGGGGGCCTTCACATCTTCAAGGTTGATCCCGCCAAAGGTGGGCTCGAGCGCCGCTATTATGTCAACCAGCCGGTCCACATCCGTTTCCGCCATTTCGATATCGAACACATCGATGCCGGCGAATTTTTTGAACAGGACGGCTTTTCCTTCCATCACGGGTTTGCCGGCCAGGGGTCCGATATTGCCAAGTCCCATGACCGCCGTGCCGTTCGTGACCACCGCCACAAGATTTTGCCGCACGGTTAGCGACGCGGCCTCGTTCGGGTCGGCAGCAATTGCAAGGCATGCCGCGGCAACGCCGGGCGAATAGGCAAGCGAGAGATCATGCTGCGTCGCAAGCGGCTTGGTTGCTACGATCTCAAGCTTGCCGGGCCGCGGCGAACGATGGTAAAGGAGCGCGGTCGACGCGACATCGGAACTTATGGAACCGGCCATAAAAAGTCGTCTTTCGGGATAGCGGGCAGGAGATAACCCGGCTGCGTGCTGATGTCCACCGCGCGTTCCAGTGCGGCGGCTGTTTGGGACGCGGGTTCCATTCGCTCTTGCCGGCCCCGGCAGCCAGCCGGATTCGAAGCGGGCGGGCCGCCGCGCTCCGCGCTTGCGCGGCATAGCCCATTTTTGCGAAACGATGATCGAGATCCCGGCCGCTGCCGTTCTGGCACGAAACATCGACATAGTGCAGGATGTGGGAAGCCTCAGAGCCAGGCTCGCCGCATGGCGGCGGACGGGCGAGGCGATCGGCCTCATCCCAACGATGGGCGCGCTTCACGCGGGGCATATTTCGCTCCTCCGCAAAGCAAAAAGATATGCGCGCCGGGCCGTGGTGTCGATTTTCGTTAATCCGGCGCAATTTGCGCCTTCCGAGGATTTTGCCGCCTATCCGCGCAGCTTGGAGAAGGACATGGCGCTTATTGAAGCCGCCCAAGGCGACCTTGTTTTCGCGCCCTGCGTCGAAGAAATGTTTGCGGAGGGATTTGCCACCGCGATTAACGTGGCCGGGCCCGCTGCCGCTGGCCTCGAGGATCGATTCCGGCCCACGCATTTTGCTGGCGTTGCCCTCATTGTTGCAAAGCTCTTCAACCAATGCCGCCCCGATTTCGCAATCTTTGGCGAAAAAGATTTTCAGCAACTCAAAGTCGTCGAGCGCATGGCGCGCGATCTCGATTTCGAGCTGCAAATTCTTTCTGCGCCCACGGTGCGCGAGACGGACGGCCTCGCGCTCTCCTCGCGCAATATTTATTTGGCTGCAGAGGAGCGCGCGCGCGCGCCGCTCCTTTATGCGGCACTCTCCATATCCGTCAGCGCCATCAAGGAAGGCGTGCCCATCAGCCGGGCACTCGAGCTTGGGCGCGCCATGCTAAATGAAGCAGGTTTTGCCGTCGATTATTTTGAGGCGCGCCACGCGGAAAGCTTAAAGCCCATCGCCTTGCAGGGCGATGGGCCGCTCCGGCTTCTTGCCGCGGCGCGGCTCGGAAGGACGCGGCTCATCGACAATCTCGCCGTTTAAGAACCGCCCGCACCATGCCAGCCGGTCCCGCTCATATGGTTGGGCGCAACATATATGTATTGGCCT
>JAFMSB010000279.1 GCA_017353815.1 Methylocapsa sp.
CCTCCGACGAGCGCGCGAGATTATTCGCTACGACGTGGAGCGTTGTGGACAGATATTTAGACAGTATTCGAGCCAGTCCAGAAAACACCGCACCCGAACGAGATACCTGCGGCTAAGGCGAGCCCCGTTCTTTTTGGTGCTCTACCAGCTTAAGCGCCAAACGTTTGGCAGCGCGCAGGCCTTCATAGAAGCCTTGCTAAAGCCATTGCAAAGGGATGCCAAGCTTCTCTGGTCTCAGCTTGCGGACACGGCGGCCCGACGGGGCGAGCGGTCAGCCGACGCGCGCCGCGCCACGAGCAGAAACTTCGTCGAGCGAGTCGTGGAACACTTCGATCGCTTGCACGAGATCGCGCTCCTCGATGACAAGAGGCGGGGCGAAACGGATGACCGTGTTATGCGTGTCCTTGGTCAAGACGCCGCGCCGTAGCATGGCCAGGCACACATCGGCGGCGTTTACGCGCGAGGGATCGAGCTCGACGCCGGCCCAAAGACCTTTGCCGCGAACCTCGATGACCGCTGGATGAGCCGAGTCCGAAAGCCGCCGGAGCAAGGTCTTTCCCAGGACCTGGCTGCGCAGGGCGAGATCTTCTTCCTCGAGCACCCTAATGGCCTCCCTCCCGACCGCGGCGGCGAGCGGGTTTCCGCCAAAGGTCGAGCCATGGCTGCCGGGATCGAAAACATCCATTACAAAGCGCCGCGCAACAAAAGCGGAAACGGGCAAAAGCCCTCCGCCGAGCGCCTTGCCAAGGATAAGGCCGTCCGGCGTCGCGCTTTCATGCTCAAAGCAAAAGTTCCGCCCTGTGCGGCCAAAGCCCGATTGAACCTCGTCGAAAATCAAGAGGATTTTGTGCCGGTCGCAGATCTTGCGCAGCTCTGAGAGATAACCGTCCGGGGGCACGATGATGCCCGCCTCGCCCTGAATGGGCTCGATCAACACGGCTGCCGTGCAGCTCGTGATCGCCGCCTCGAGGGCCGCGGCATCGCCAAAGGGCACGCTGACAAAGCCAGGAGCGAAAGGCCCGAAGCCGCGCCTGTACGACGGCTCGCTCGAAAAGCCGACGATTGTGGTCGTGCGGCCATGGAAGTTCCCTCCGGCGACGATGATTTCGGCTTTTCCTTCGGGGATTGAGAGCTGCTCGTAGCCATAGCGGCGCGCGGCCTTGATTGCCGTCTCGGCCGCTTCCGCGCCCGTGTTCATTGGCAGGCACGCATCAAGGCCGGTAAGCTCTGCGAGCTCCTGACAAAACGGGCCGAGATTGTCGGAATAATAAGCACGGGATATCAGGTCCAAACGGGCGAGCTGCCGCTTCAAAGCGTCGACAAGGCGCGGATGCAAATGGCCAAAACTCGCCGCAGAATAGGCGCTCATCATGTCGATGTAGCGCTTTCCCGCGGTATCGAAGAGATGCACGCCCTCGCCACGGGCGAGAACGACCGGAAGCGGCGCATAATTTTTTGCCCCGAAGCGGGACTCGCGCCCAATCGCCCGCTCGAGCGAAGCGGCTCCCGCGGCGGCCGGAGTATGAATAAGGGTATGAAAGGACATCGTGGCCTCCAAAGCATTCCTTCTAAAGATAGGAATTATCGCCAGGAAAGTGGCGTGCTTGTCCCGGAAATTGCCCCGGTCGCCCGCAGAAGATGCGCGCGGAGATACATTTTTCCGCCGGAAAGTGCGTCTTTTGCTGATACCGGTCAGACCACCGGATTTAACCGTGGAACAATGGCATGCTTGCCTTGCCGGGAGCTGTCAGGAACGAGCAAGAGAACCATGACACGGCGGCACCTGATCGACGCGATGGATTTCAAAATCATGAAACGGCTCCAGCTCGACGGGCGGATCAGCAACGCCGCACTGGCTGAAGCCGTGCATCTCTCGCCGAGCGCCTGCCTCGAGCGCGTCAAATCCCTCGAGAAGAACGGGGTGATCCGGCGCTACCTCGCCGAGGTCGAACTTGCCAAGATTGCGAGCTCGGTGATGCTGCTTGTCGAGGTGGTTCTGGAAAACCACCGCGAAGCCGATTTCGAGCGTTTTTTAGCATCAATCCGCAAGCGCGACGAGGTCTTGGAGTGCTACAAAATCGGCGGCAGGATCGATTATCTCATGCGAGTGCTGTGCCGGGATATCGAACATTACAGCGAATTGAGCGATTTCATGAGCCGGGGCGACTTGGGCATCGAGAAATTCCATGGCCATATTGTTCTTGCCGTCGACAAGCCCTTTAACGGCTACCCGCTGGATTTGCTCATCGAGCCGCGCGGCAAAGAGTGACATGGCGGCTCCGCTAACCGCGCAGCATTAAATATGGCGGCCTGCGAAGAAGTCCCTGTTTGAAAGAAACCCTTGCTTCAGCGGCGCCCAGGCGCGCCCCGCCAAGGATCACGAGCGGTTGCCGGGGCGCCGGGGATGAGAGAGCCAGGCCGGAAGGGGCGGTCCATCGGAGCAAGCCCGCCTTGAGCGTCCGTAATCTTCGTGCAGTCAATTTCGTTGGGCATCTGCCCGGTAGTAACCACCGGGAGCCTGTCCTTTGAGCCCGCCTTGAACTCGCAGCGTGAGCTTATCGCTCCATTTGCTCCCCGGCCATGGCAAGGACCGGGGCCCTATTTTCGCCGGGACTCTGTTGCGCCATTGGCGGCATGGCGCGGCTCTCTCCCATTGCGACCCGCTTGGCGGCCCATGACCTGCGGTCAAGCCGGAACCTATCGCAAAGTTGCATGCCTCTGCGCACGGGCAAGAACTCAAGGCCCGATTCGATAAACGAGAAGCCCAATTTTTCGAGCACTTGGCGTGACGCCGGGTTATCAACACACGAATTGGCGATGATGCTGTTCGCCATCGTAATCCGGAATAGCGCGTTGACGGCCTCCGCGACCGCTTCGGTTGCAAATCCTCTGCCGCACAGCTGCGGAGCCAGCACATAGCCGAGCTCGATATCGGTCGGCGCGGCCGGCCGGGCGCTTATGAGCCCGATCGTTTGCGGAGAACCTGCCTTCTGATCGATTGCAAGCACAAGCGCCGCACCGGAGGCATTGCCGGCGCGAGCTTGCAAGATAAACCGTTCCGCTTCACCTTGCGGATAAGGATGGGGAATGGCGGCTGTCCAGCATGCGGCTTCGGGCCGGCTAATGAAGCTTGTGATAGCGTCCGCATCGGCAGCACGCGGCCAGCGCATCCACAGCCGCCTGGTCTCAAGCCGAAAAATGTCGTCTGAGGTCAGATCCGGAAAAATGCACATTCTGCTTTTTGGCAGCGAAATATGGCTGCAGCTTGACTTGCAACTGAGTGGCCCTGGCACTGGGCGCTCGCCCGGCTCCGCCAAATTGGGAAAGTTTTTTTTCTGAGAGGCCGGTTTCCCCGCTGGTTACTCAGCCGCTGCCGGCGTCACCCGCTCGACAGAGACATAGGTGCGGCCGTCCTTCTTGGAGCGGAAGGCCACTTTGCCCTCTGCTAACGCATACAACGTGTAATCGGTGCCAAGACCGACATTTGCGCCGGGGTGCCATTTCGTCCCGCGCTGCCGCGCGATGATGTTCCCACCAAGAACCATTTCGCCGCCAAATTTTTTGATGCCAAGGCGCCTTCCTTTG
>JAFMSB010000280.1 GCA_017353815.1 Methylocapsa sp.
GGCAACGGCGCGGGCAAGCGGCAATTCTTGCGAGAGCGCCTCGAGTCTTTCCTTTTGGCGCGCGAGCAGCACGACCGCATAGCCTTCCTTCGCAAATTTTCGAGCGAAGGACGCGCCATTACCGGGGCCCGCGCCGACGATGGCGCAAAGCGGCGGCTTTTTCTCCGCGCTCCGTTCGTTGCTCATGTGCCACCCCTTCCACGCTGAGAAATCAGCCCGAAGAATATATAATATCAGCCCCCGGTTGATCGACTCGAAGGAGGATCGCGGAACCAGACCTTCCAGCCGATAGCTTTTGGAACTATTCTAAAAATGTTTCACGTGAAACATTTTTGTAAGATTTCCGCCCAAAACCTTACAAGGCCAAGGACAAAGAACAAGGTGCGGCCAGTACGTTTGGCCGGATTATTCGTCTGATTGGATTTGGCCGGTAGCCCTGCGCCGGTGCGGGCCCGGAGCGCCAGCGGCCAACTCCGAAGTAAGCACAGCGGATCTTTGTGTGCGGCCGGAGGCCCGGCATTTGGGCGCGCCGCAATGCCATTCCGCGACCCCAGCGCCCAGCCTGAGGCGGTTCGCATAACATTATCTGTTCTTGCCAGAACGCGGTTTCGTCCGCTGGCGCGCGGTTCGCGCCGGGCACGGCGATAGGCGTTGGAAGCCGGGCGCATGGCGGGCTCAGACATGCGCGGGTCCGGTCCACACGCAATCGGGGTCCAACGGATATGCCTTGCTTCCGGTATGTTGGCTCATCAGCCACAAATAGGTGGTCAGATGATGCATGCAGGGTATCGTCGGATTGATGGTGTTGGGCGGCGGAATTAACGCATAACCCGTGTTCACGTGCTCATAAGGGAGAGGCACAATCGGGGGCAGTTTTGTAACGAGATCCTGGCGATTGACAATCCGGTGGCTCGCGAGGATGGCCGCATTGAATGAGCCAGCAAAAATATGGTCACCCGTGCGCGGACTCGCGTAGGTATATGCCGCGGGCGAGCGGCAGCGCGTGTTCAATCCGACATCGAGCGCCAGCAAGGTCGCAAGCGCGCCTCCAAGGCTTTGCCCGCAGATGGTCACGCTCGCCGCGGCACCGGTATCAAGATAACTCTTGATCGAGTCTTTTGCCGATAATGTGCCGCTTCCCTGTTCGACGCGCAGCGAACGGTACACGTCCGTGAACCCGTCTTCGGTGAAGCCGCTCGCTCCGGCAACCGGACACGGCACCATTAGAAAGGATGCGTCATGCATCCATTCCAGGAGAGTATCCGTGCCACGTATAACTGCCACCAATTCCTTAGCGTCAGAGACGGCGACATAACCGAACGACACCACAAATCCTTTGTGCGGGTCGATATCGGTTGCCAGATCGTCGCCGTAAAGAGTTTGAAGGAACGTGTAGCCCAGCGCTTTGATCTTATCCTTTTCTAACTGGCCATAGCTGCCCCAGGGCGGGACCGATTCGGCTATATTAACCAGACTGGCGTAGTGAATCGCTGTGTTCCAGTTAATCGGAAGCATGAATACCCTTTGAGCATGGCTTTTGGACCGCTGCCGGCCGCTTCTATCATGCCTCCGCGAGGCTGTCTCAGAAAGACCTAATCCCATCTTGGCCATGCCCCGGCACAATGGAAGCGGGCGAGGGAGCGAGCGGGACTACTGCCCTAAACCCGCGCCGTTCTCAGCCTTGATATCGAAGGCCGCGGCAAAGAGTGCCCTTGTGTATGCGCTTTGCGGCTCGGCAAGAAGCGCCTGCGCGGGGCCCGACTCGACGACCTTTCCGTCGCGCATGACGATGATTTCCGAAGCCAGCGCGCGCACCACTTTGAGATCATGGCTGATGAACATATAGGCAAGCCGCCGCCGCATCTGCAGCTCGCGTAAGAGATCGACCATCTGCGCCTGAACTGACATATCGAGGGCCGAGGTCGGTTCGTCGAGGACAATGAACTTGGGTTCAAGCACAATTGCGCGGGCAACCGCGATGCGCTGCCTCTGGCCGCCCGAAAACTCATGCGGATAGCGGTCCATTGCCTCGGGATCAAGGCCGGTGTCGGCGAGCGCCTTGGCAACGATCGCGCGCCGCCGCGCGAGCGGAAGCCCTTTGTATTGCACGGTGAGGCCCTCGGCGACAATATCGGCGACCGGCAGACGCGGTGATAGCGAACCATAGGGATCCTGGAACACGATCTGCATGTCGCGCCGGAGCGGCCGCATCGCCTTGAAGCCGAGTCCATCGATGCGGCGCCCGAGATAAACGATTGCGCCTTCCGAGCGAATGAGACGCAAAAGAGCAAGGCCGAGCGTCGTTTTGCCGGAGCCCGATTCGCCAACAACGCCGACGGTCTCGCCCTCGCGTACCAAGACAGAGACCCCATCGACCGCTTTAATGTAACCGGCGATCCGCCGGAAGAACCCGCGTCTTACCGGAAACCAGACGCGAACATTTTTGGCCTCCAGAATGGTTTTGGCGGAAAGATCGATCGCGGGCGCTGTCCCTTTAGGCTCGGCCTCGATGAGCGCCTTTGTGTAGGGGTGGCGCGGAGAGTCGAACACCCTTCGCACCGCGCCGGTTTCGACGATTTCGCCTTTCCGCATCACGGCCACATCGTCGGCGATCTTGCGCACGATGCCAAGGTCATGGGTGATAAAAAGCATCGCCATGTTGTGGCGCGACCGCAGCCGTCTCAAGAGCTCCAGGATTTGTGCCTGCACCGTGACGTCGAGCGCAGTCGTCGGCTCATCGGCAATGAAGAGATCAGGCCTGTTTGCAAGCGCCACGGCAATCATCACACGCTGGCGCTGGCCGCCCGAGAGTTGATGCGGGAAAGCAGCGAGCCGCTCGGAGGGCTTCGGAATGCCAACCTCCTCCAAGAGCTCAACGGTCCGCGCCCGGATTTTTTGCGTTCCGCGAGCTCCGTGGAGCTCGAGGATTTCGCCAATCTGGCGCTCGATCGTATGCAGCGGATTGAGCGACGTCATGGGCTCTTGAAAGACCATGGTGATTCCCGCGCCGCGGATATCGCGCAGCCGCGCCCCAGAGCATGACAAGATATTCTCGCCTTTGAACAGCACGTTTCCTTCAACCACAGCGGCGCGGGAAAGAAGGCGCAAAATCGAAAGCGCGGTGACGGATTTGCCCGATCCCGATTCGCCAACCAAACCAAGAGCGCCGCCCGGCGCGAGCGTAAACGAGACATCGCTGACAGCGGGCGTTTCGATCCCCCCCTGCCGGAAGCGAACGCTGAGGCTTTGGACTTCGAGAAGGGGAGCGTCACTCACCAAAATCATCCGCCGCAAATTAAAGAAACCATCAAGGAACAAGCAGTTTCAACCTGCTGCGGCATTTCTTGGGCACCTCATTCCATGAAGGCCCGCGCCGCGGGACGCCAATGCTGCCGCCAGGGGTATTTTCCGGGCGCCCGATAGCTGTGGCACAGGCAGCCAAGCCCATCCGGCGCAGTTGCTGGTTTTGAACCATTTTTGTCAATACTGCCGGGGAAGCGGAACAGAGGGGCCCGACATTCGTTTGAGGCACCAGCAAGCAAGCATCCCTCCGGATCGCCGGAAGCAGCTTCTTGAGGAGAGAA
>JAFMSB010000281.1 GCA_017353815.1 Methylocapsa sp.
GCACCCTATGCAATTACCGAGGAGTTTACCGCCGTCTATAGGCTGCACTCCTTAATTCCCGACGACTATTCTTTCCGGCGGCATACCGACGATGAAGAAGTGCACTCTTGCACGCTGGCTGACTTATTTGCGGGCGGTACTACGGACGTCCATAGTAAAGTGGACTTTGACGATGTGCTCTATTCTTTAGGAACGAGCTATCCCGGAGCGCCTGTGCTGCACAATTATCCGAAGCATCTGCGCGCGCTGCCGAAGAACATTGATCAAGGGATCAAGGATCTTGCGGCAACCGACATTCTGCGCGACCGGGAGCGCGGCGTGCCCCGCTACTGCGCGTTCCGCCGCATGCTGCGGATGACCGTGCCCAAAACTTTTGCCGAACTCACCGATAAGGCGCAGTGGCAGAAGGAGCTCGAGGCGATCTATGGCGATGTCGAGCGCGTCGATCTTTTGACCGGCACTCTCGCCGAAACCCCGCCGCCGGGCTTTGCGATCTCGGATACGGCATTTCGTATTTTCGTTGTAATGGCAGGGCGCCGAGTCAAAAGCGACCGGTTTTTGACGATTGACTATAAGCCCGAAGTTTATACGCGCGCGGGGATCGATTGGGTGGAAGGTAATGGCATGCGCGAGGTGGTCCTGCGGCATGCGCCCTCGCTCGGCCCGGCGCTCGTCGACGTGCGTAACTGCTTTTTTCCATGGCCACGGGCAGCGGGGTGAGCGATGGCAAGGCATATTCGAGTCCCGGGCGTGGTTGATCTGCTCCTTGTCACGGATCCGCCGGAGATCCGAGCGCTCAACGAGGACCCCGGTGTTGACCGCAAGTTTTTGCCGCGCGGCCCTCTTGTGAACCAGCTGATCGCGGGCCGCATCTGGCGGTGGTTTGAGATCAAGGGCGAGCCATTGCCATCCCTTGCGCCGCGCGCCGACAAGCTCCGCGCCAGCAAGCAGCGGGAACTCGCGCGCGCGCTTGATCCGGCGAGCGGCAAGACATTGTGGAGCGGGGAGCAAATTTCGAAGCTTGCATCCTTTGTGCGCGGCCGCGGCACGAATGAGAGCGCCGCGATCACGATCCAGGAAATCGTTGGCAGGCAGTTCGATCCCCAGTATCGTGCCGACCAGGAAAGCTGGCAGGCGGCGGCGCTGATCGACCGTTTCCGGGAAGGTTTTTCGCCGCTTCAGATCGTTTGGCAGATCACCGGCAGACTAAAGCAGGCATTTGCGCTTTTGATCCGGCGCGCCAAGGAGGACCGCTGGGCGATGCATGGCACGGCCATTGGCGTGCATGGAATCGTGCGGGCGATCGGGCGGATGCGGCAGCTGCGAGCCGAACCGCATGCTGGTTTGCTCAGCATCGATGCGGTGCTTGGGCGGTGTCTTGCGCCGCCCGCGCGCGTTCCAAGGACAATCGAATCGAACGTGCCATTTGGCACCGGAGAATTGCGGCCGGGCACACTCGCCATCCTAAAGCTCGATAATGGGGAAGCGACGGCTCCCGGCGGCGAGGCGGTGTTTATGGCGGGTCATTGGAACAGCTGCCCTGCGCAGGCCTTTGTAACTGCGCTCCTGCAAGAGGTTTGGCGGCGAAGCCTCACGGAGGGCGCCTGATGGCCGGGGATTGCCTTTTGCCCGTGCGGCGCAATGCGCTTGCGCAAGAAGCGGAATCACAAGGAAAGTGGAGCTATATTGCCTTCTCTATGTCTTTCGGGCGATGAGAGTTATGCCGTGAACCGGGATCAGACCTTATCTTGGACCCTGGCTCAGAAAGACCGCAGTCTTCGAATCTACCGTGCGCTCTTTCTCTTCAGCATTCTCGCAAACACCACTCTCGGCTTGTGGTGCCTCTTCGATCCCGGCGGATTTGCGCAGTTTCTTTATCTGCCGCCGGAGATTTGGCCGCGGTTCTGGGGTGCGGCCCTGCTTGCGTTGCAAGCTGTCTTTGTGCCGGGCCTAATCAGTCCGGTTTTCAATCGCTGGCCCAATTTAGCGGGCATCGCAATCTGTTTTTTTATGGCATTTGTGTTTCTTATTTCCGGGGCCTCCTATTTTATCCTCGCCTTTTGGAATTTGATCTGCGGCCTGGTTCTGCTTGCCGCCTACTACAATCTGCTGATGGCGGATCTCCGCCGGCACCCGTAGCGGCGAGATCTATGCCTTGCGGCTAGGGAGCCGTCGCTTGGCCGCAGTAAGCAGGGATCTGCGTGCCATAGCGAAGGCGAGGGCGGACAAATGCCCGTGCGCGACGCGATGACGCAGGATGTCAAATACTGTCTCGAAAATGCAGATCTCGCCGAGGTGACCCAGAATATGGGCAAGATGCAAGTCCGGCGCATGCCCGCCGTGAATCGCGCCAAGCGCCTCGTCCGGATCATCTCGCTTGCCGATTTGGCCTTAAAGCACGATCCGGAGACGGCCGGAGTGGCTCTGACCGGCCTTGTGGAGCCTGGGGGCTCGCACACAAGCCCTTGAATGGCGCAAAGGGATCGAAGCGCGAGCCGCCACTGCGTTTTGCTGCAGGACGTGGCGGCGAAAGAAAAATGAAAGAGTGATCCTATTCGCTGCGGCAGTTCCGCGCCCGCAGATCGCGGCCTTCACACCTCGTTAACGGCAATCGGCGCATTTAGGAGACGCTCCTTTCGTGTCGTCACTTTGCCAGGCCATTGCTCGAAGGCAGAAATGCCGAGAGCTTTTTGTGCGCCGCATCTTCCCTGTGGTACAGGTCCGGGCGAGGTATTAGGAAGTGAAGGTCTCAATAAATGGCGCTACCCCAATTCCGCGGCCGCCCATCCGCGCGGTTGCCCTTTTCTTGGAGGGTTTCGCAGATGGCAATGCGGTTTAGCGCCTGGATTCCCCAAACGCAAAGAAACCAGACAGAGCTTCGAAAGGCGGCCTTTCCCCTGCCGGCCATGCGGCATCCTCAACAATCCGCCGGCGGAGCCGTGCCGCTCCTTTTGTGGCGGCAGATGCCAATCTGGCAACAAGCGTTCCGGTGCGCCGGCGCCGCCATCGCGATTCTTTCGGCCGCATCCGGCCCGCTGCGCGCGGACCCGGCGGGTCCTGTCAGCGGCCTGCCCATTCCACGTTTCGTGAGCCTCAAATCCGACCGCGTCAATTTGCGGGAAGGGCCCTCAAAGGACCATCGGACAATCTGGATTTATGAGCGGGCGGGACTTCCCGTTGAGATCACAGCCGAATTCGAAATCTGGCGCAAAATTCGCGATGCCGAAGGGACCGAGGGCTGGGTGCTTCACTCCCTGCTTTCGGGACGGCGCACCGCCCTTGTTGCCCCTTGGAAACAAGGAGCCGAGTGCATCCTTTACCGCAAAGCCAGCCTTGATTCCCGCCCGGCCGCCCGTTTGCAGTCGAATGTTATTGCATCCGTGAAGAGTTGCGACGGCACGTGGTGCCACATCTCCGGCTACGGTTTCGATGGTTTCATCCAGCAAACCGAGCTTTGGGGGGTCTATCCCAACGAAACGATTGAGTGACACAAACGAACTCGTTCTTTCAGCGGCCGCAAAGGGGACGCGGAGCGGGCCCGATTACCTGTCTCAATAGGCCCTCTCTTCGCCGGGCAGCTAAT
>JAFMSB010000282.1 GCA_017353815.1 Methylocapsa sp.
TTGGTTTTCGAGCCTGCCCAAACGGACGAGAAGGCCAGCAGAATCCTCCGGCGGGCCTGGTTGTTGACCCTCCGGATGGGAGCTATCCCCGCTTTCACCAATTTCGCTTGGCGGACGCATGTAGCTCTGAGCAACCAAAATCCCGGCCGGGGTGGCAGCCTTGTGGCTCCCGGCGGGCTGCGGCCGTGCGGCCGGAACCTCTGGGGAGTTAACAAGCGGCGTTGCAGGAAGCGCCGCCGGCAGGAACGGAAATGCGGCGAGCGGCAAAAAGAGCCGTTGCAATAACTTCATACCAGCGCAACCCGGGGACTCAGGCTTCTATCTTACGTGATGTTTTCTGGCCAAACTAGGGAGAGCCTAGCGTGATGCATGAAATAAAGCTTGGCAGGCGGATGGCTGAAAAATGGCGGAGAGGTTTTTTCCGCGATTGGCAACCTCGTCCGCTCATTGCTCCCGCCATCGGAAAGGGGCGGCTCCCCGGCCTAAGAGGCCGACGCGCAGCCTATGCCCGCCTCGCAGGAAGCGTTCGCTCAATTGCCCGCTAAGGCGCGCGAAAGGCGGGCTGAAAGCCGCACCAGCTGCGCGCCATTGCTCTCAAGAATTTCGTCAAAAGCCGGAGACAGCAGGAAGCGCAGCTCCTGTTCGCGGCTGATTGTGACGCTATCGGCGGCATCAAGTTCCTCGTCGCAATAGCCCGGATGACACATCACGAGATGGCGCGTTCCAGGCGCGAGGAGGTAGCGCGCGAATTCGCCAGCATAGCTTTGCTTTGGGTCGAAGGCGGAAAAGCCGGCAAAACCATCGTTTGTCGCAAAGCCCCGCATTCTCGCCTGCGCGGAAAAGCCGCGCGCCATCCAAGCAACACCCAGAGCTTTCGCCGCGCTGCTAAGCCCGCGGCGCAGAATTCTTGCCAGGCCGTCGCCGGGATCGCGCAGCCAAATCCTTCCTCTAAAACCTTTTTCCTCGAGCGCTCGAAAAAGCTGGCTGCGGACCTGGGGCACGGCATGGATGTGATGGTGGCCATCCGCGAAATCGGGCGGGGCAAGGAAATGTTCGCAAAATTTGTCGATCTGGCGGGCGATTTCCTGGCCGATTTCGCCCTCCGGCAGATTCCGTTTTAGCCCCTGCCTCACAATCTCGCCCGGCCCCGGGAAAATTCCGGCGGGCGCAAAGAGCGGCATGGGCGCGAGGGGACTGCCGAGCGTGAGGTTGAAGTGGAGCCCGATATCGGCTTTGGTCTTGCGCTGCTGCAAAGCCCGCGCGGCGAGAGGCCATGCGGGGCGGGTTACCAAGCAGCTCGTCGCCATCAATCTGCCTGCGTCGATTGCCTCAAGGACTCCCCGGCTTACCGCGGGGGAGAGCGCGTAGTCATCGGCGCACAGGCTAAAATGGAATTTTGCTTTCGCGGCGCCCATGCGCGTCTTTCGCAGCAAAGCCGTGGCAAGCACTCGGGTTTTCGCGTCGCTGGGAGTCTTGCCCAAGCTATTGCAAAAGCTTAAGGGGATGATTCGTCCCCCGGAATACCGGGGTTTGGTTCACGAGGCTGCCGCGGATGTCAATAGCCGGACCAGCGGAAGCGCCGGGGCGCGGCGTGGAACTTACCGTAGTTGTGCCGGCCTACAACGAGTCTGGCAATGTCGCGATTCTAGCGGCGCGGCTGGTGCCGGTGCTCGAGCGGTGCGCGGCCTCGTTTGAAATCATTTTCGTCGACGATGGATCGGCAGACGATACGCTCGAAACCCTTCGCGCCGCGCACCGCAAGGACCCTCGCATACGCGCACTCTCGCTCAGCCGCAATTTCGGCAAAGAGATCGCAATCGCCGCCGGACTCGATCACGCTCAAGGGGCGGCATCGGTCGTCATGGATGCCGATTTGCAACATCCGCCTGAGCTGATAGAGACCTTAGTTGCCCGCTGGCGCGAAGGCTATAAAAATATCTTCGCGCAATCGGCCGAAAAAGGCCTTTATAGCCCGCTGCGCCGGATTTTGACGCAGCGCTTTTACAAGCTGCTCCATTCGGTCGGGGATACGGGCGTGCCGGAGGGGGCAGGCGATTTCCGGCTGCTCGATGCCCAAGCCGTCGCGGCGCTGCGCACAATGCGCGAGCATGCGCGCTTTTCCAAAGGTCTTTATGCGTGGATTGGTTTCAAAACTATTGGCGTCCCCTATGAGGCCAAGCCGCGCCTGCATGGCGCGACCAAATTCACCTACCGCAAATTGACCCATTTGGCTCTCGACGGCCTCATATCCTTCTCGACAATTCCGCTGCGTGTTTGGGGTTATATTGGAATGGCGACGTCGATGCTCGCCCTGTCGCTCGCATCCTTCTTCCTCTTTCGCACTCTCATTTTCGGCGTGGATGTCCCCGGCTATGCGTCGCTGATCGTATCGATAACTTTTTTTGCCGGAATTCAGCTTCTTTCGCTCGGTATTATCGGCGAATATGTGGGCCGCATTTTCGCCGAGGTAAAGAGGCGGCCTCTTTATCTCATCCAAGAGCGCGTGGGATTTGGCGCTTTAGCCGAAGAGAAATCTTCGGCCTGCGTCTCCGCCGGCTGAATCAACAGAAAATGTACAAGAGCCTTCTCTCCGTCGGCGGCCTGACATTGCTCTCGCGCGGCGCAGGATTCGTGCGCGACGTCTTGCTCGCCGCCGTTCTTGGTGCGGGAGCGCTCAACGATGTTTTCGCCGTCGCCCAGCGTCTCCCCAACCATTTCCGCACCATTTTTGGCGAGGGCGCTTTCAATTCCGCGTATGTTCCCACTTATTCTCGCGTCCTTCAATCCGAAGGCACTGCAGGCGCGCGGCTCTTCGCGGGGCAGATTTTTATTGGGCTTTTTTTATCCCAGCTCCTATTGCTCGCCCTGGCCTGGGCCTTCATGCCCTTTGTCATCGACCTTCTTGCGCCGGGCTTTCGCGCGTCGCCCGAAAAATTCAATCTCGCCGTGATGTTTACCCGAATTACATTTCCTTATCTTGCGTTCATTACCCTCGTCACGCTGCAATCGGGCACCTTGAACGCGCATGGACGTTTCATTGCGGCGGCCTTCGCGCCGGTCCTTATGAACGCGACAATGATCGTCTTTCTTCTGCTCGCTTTTCTGTTTGCCAATCCGGGCCTGGCGGCGAGCTGGGGGTTGATGATCTCGGGCGTGCTACAGCTCGCGATCACATCGGTTGCTGCTTACCGCGCGGGAATACTCGAGCGCTTCGCGCGCCCAGCTATGACCAAGCACATCAAACAGTTTCTTTCGCTGCTGGGACCAGGGGTGATCGGCTCCGCCGGACCGCAAATCGCGCTTTTCGCCGACACGATCCTAAGTTCGATGCTGCCAACCGGCGGCGTGTCCTCTATTTATTATGCCGACCGGATTTATCAGCTGCCGCTTGGCGTCATTGGCATAGCGGCAGGCACGGTGCTGCTGCCGGAAATGAGCCGGTCCTTCGCCGCGGGAAACCGGGATGCCGCTACTCATGCGCAAAATCGAACCATGGCGCTTTCGCTCGCGTTGACGGCGCCGTTCTTCATTGCCTTCATCATGATTCCCGAGGCCATCA
>JAFMSB010000283.1 GCA_017353815.1 Methylocapsa sp.
ATAGCGCCCACATGGCAGGCGGTGAGGAAGCAGCAGCTGGACTGGACAGGCCGGCGCCGGGCGCGAAGGAATATCAGCACCAGAAGGAATGGATTCGCTGCCCACAGGCGCAAATGACAATTGGCCAAGCCGTGCCGCGGTTGCGTCCTGGTTATATAAAACTCTTGCGGCGGAACTGGGGATTACCGGCGCAAAACGCAGTCAACCTCAAGGACACTGAGATCCTTTGCCCGGTTTACGACGAAAAATCCTGTAACGCGAAACCCGAGACTCTCGAAGTACTTTGTTGCTTCCGCCATTCCCGGCACGGAGTCGTAAAGTGATTGAACCGATACTTCGGATTGCATCGCAAGGACGCGGCCGATCGTCCCTTGTGCGCCACGCAGCACTTCCATGTCGTAACCTTGCGTATCCAGCTTCAAATATACGCGAGGCTGCGGGATGCCATCCACGCACCAATCAAACATCTCGTCGAGGGTTCTAATCGTCACTTGTTCTCGTGAAAGTACATCCATGCCCTCGCCAAATTCGTCTGCCGCAAGTTTCGACGGCGTCAAAAGCGAGCTGCAAGTGGTAAATCGAGTTAGGTTGATCACCTTTTCTCCGGAAACGGCTCCTAAGCCACAATTAGCTATGCGCCATTCAGGATCTTGCGCCGCTCGCCGCTCGAGATTTTTGTAGGCGCTTGAGGCTGGCTCAAAGGATGCAATCCGTCCCCGATATCCGGCAAATCTACGAAGGTCCCGGCCAAAATATCCCTCATGCGCGCCGACGTCGATCACGCAATTTATATCCAGCATTGAAAATAATTGCCGCAGATGTTCGGTTAAATCATCAGGAGACTTAAAGGATACATAGATCCCGCACTTTCGAAGGATGTAGTTAGCTGCGCGTTTTATGAAAGGGTTGTATTTGCGTTCTCGGTGGCTTGGTATTCCACGAACAATACTCTGGGCTTCCTTTTCTTGCATTGAATCTTTCCTTCCAAAGCGATTTTTTCAAGGATGCCGAGGCCGCGGAGCTCGAGCAGATTTTGCAGAAATTTTATATCGGAAGTCTACAATCCGGAGATCATCGGATATCAGCCGCCGCTCTGCCAATCTTCATCACGCTACCGCCAGCATCTCCTTATGCTCTATCACCAAATACTGCCAGGCGTAACGATAAGATAGACGAATTGACTCGTTGATGGCTCTGCCAATAAAAAACGGCTGAAAGGCGCCGCGATGGGGCCGGCGGCTTGCGCGCTCTTATGCCGCCGCCAACAGGGGTTATAATGGGCGATCATAGAAAGGTGGCCCGGCTGCGGATTGCCTGCCCGCAGGCAGCCGGCCAAAATTGGCCGGCCGCATGCGAATAGAACATCACGCGCTTTTTTGGGCCGGCGCGCTTTTGCTGCTTGGCCTGCTGCTTTGGCTTTTCAGCGGCGTGCTGCTCCCGTTCGCGGCTGCCGTTGTGCTCGGCTACCTTTTGGATCCCGTTGTTGAAAGGCTCGAGCGGTTCGGTTTGAACCGTCTCGGCGCGACGCTCATAATCGTCGCAGCCTTTGCGCTTTTATTCCTCTTGCTCGCGATCCTCTTCGTGCCGGTTCTGTGGCGCCAGCTTTGGAGCTTCATCGACGCGCTCCCCGGCTATGCTGTTGAGCTTCAGGGGTTGATTTCGGATGAGATGCAGCGCCTTTCGCACGAATATAGCGGCGGGTTTTCGGAGAAGCTTGGCCTTGGAAAAGATGCCGGAACCGGATTTGCGGCCGCCACCAGCGATCTGGTCGGTGATGCCGCCCAATGGGCCGCCGCGTTTCTTCGCTCCCTTTTGATGCGCGGCGCCGCATTGGTCAATTTGATTTCTCTCCTGATCGTGACGCCGGTCGTCACCTTTTACATGCTTCTTGATTGGGACCGGATGATCGCGGCGATCGATAGCTTGGTGCCGCCGCGCCATCGCGACACGATCCGCCGGCTCGCACGCGAGATCGATGCCGCGATGGCGGGATTCGTTCGCGGCCAATCCCTTGTCTGCCTTTTTCTCGCTGCCTGGTATGCGATCGGCCTGTCGTTGATCGGGTTGAATTTCGGGCTCTTGATCGGCATCCTGGCCGGGGCCATGAGCTTCATACCTTATGTCGGATCTCTGACGGCGCTCATTCTTGCTTCGGCTGTTGCAATCGTGCAGGACTGGCCGCGCTGGGGTTTGCTCGCAAGCGCGCTCGGCGTCGTTTTGAGCGGCCAGTTTCTCGAGGGCAACATTCTGTCGCCAAAGCTCGTCGGGGAATCGGTTGGCCTGCACCCCGTTTGGCTGATTTTTGCGCTGCTCGCCTTTGGCAGCCTGTTCGGTTTTACCGGCCTTATCGTCGCAGTGCCTATTGCGGCGACGGCGGGGGTTATTTTGCGTTTTGCCGCGGGGCGTTATCGCGAAAGCGATTTGTACGTGGAAGAATCCGGCGCGCCGGAGTCCCCTGAGCTCGTTGCGCCGAAATCTTCTCCCGCTCTGCGTAAGGCGGGCCGGTGAGATGGCCTGCGGACATCCACTCCGGGCGCGCGGCGCGACCCCCCAATTGACGTTGAGACTTGCGCCCGATCCCGGCTATGAGCGCGAGAATTTTTTTGTCTCGCAATCCAATGAGCAAGCCTATGGGATGATCGAGCTGTGGCCAAATTGGCCGGACCCAATGCTGATCATTATCGCCCCGCAGGGGGCGGGCAAGAGCCATCTCGGAGCTATTTGGGCTCAGATTGCCTCTGCCCGCATCCGGCCTGCCTGCTCACTCGGGGCAGAGGATATCGAGGCACTCGCCGCGGCGGGGCCGCTGCTGCTTGAGGACGCCGATGCCATTGGCGCGGCAGAGGCAGGCCTCTTCCATCTGATAAATCTGATGCGCGAGCGCGGCGCGAGCCTGGTTATGACCGCGAAAGCGCAGCCCGTCCGCTGGGGCTTGCAGACGGCCGATCTTCTGTCCCGGCTGCATCTTGCGCCCGTGACTTCTCTTGGTCCTCCCGACGATGAGCTGATGCGGGCGGTCCTCATCAAGCTCCTCGTCGAGCGGCAGCTGATCGTCGATACCGGCATGATCTCTTATGTCGTTGCGCGCATCGAGCGCTCGCTCGACGCGGTGCGCAGATTCGTTGATGCCCTCGACCGCGAGGCCTTGGCGCGCAAGGCCCGGATTACCAAAGCGCTCGCGGCCGATGTCTTGGGCGCGATGGGCGACAGCGACGAGCTTTTCCTTTAGAGTCCCATCGCATCTGGCGCGGCGGACCGAATGCCTTCGCTGCCCCTTAGGCGGCCGGGGCACTATTACGCTAGCCGGGCGCAAACCAGCCTAGCCGGATATGCTGCGCTTTGGAGCCCGGACGCTTTTGGTTTGCTCAGGGCGAATAATACCAACCGGCGTTTTTAGAATTATTCTAAAAATGTTTCACGTGAAACATTTTGGTCCGATTCTGGCCCAAAACCTTACATGGTGGGAGACAGCGGCCCCGCGTTTGATTTGTGCGATCGCTCGAATTTTTGGTGCAATTCGAGCCGGGCGGCAAGGGGCGCATCCGGCGCCCCGC
>JAFMSB010000284.1 GCA_017353815.1 Methylocapsa sp.
CAATTGCCCGCAGAAGCTCAGGAGGCGGTTACGCTCCGGACCTCGATTAAAAACCACCGGTTTGAGCCCAGTGAGCTAAAGGTTCCCGCCAACCGGCCGGTCACTTTGACCGTGCGAAATTTCGATCCAACTCCCGAGGAATTCGAAAGCCGGACGCTGCAGGTCGAAAAAGTCGTGGCTGGCAATTCCGCGATTACGATTCAGCTGCGCCCGCTTGCGCCGGGCCGCTACCGGTTTTACGGCGATTTCAACCAAGCGACCGCGCAGGGCGCCATCAGCACGGAATAGCTTTCGCGCATCGCCCTGCTTGCCTCCGCGGCGGCGGAGCAAAACCGCCGCGGGCGCCAGCGCGAGCCTCACCTTGCCTCAATCACCCATCGCGCGGCTGTTTGCGCTCGATGTGGCGGAAGCTCCAATCGACGGCGGCATCTGCGCCGGTTTGTCCGTAGACGGCGATCTGCGCGCAGCCGCGCGGACCATCGGGCGCGGCAAAGAAAATACTGTCTTCGATATCGGCTTGCCCGGTCGAGGTCTCGAAAAGCCAGCGCGTCCCGTTGGGAAATACGCAAAGAGCGCTGCGGCCATCTCGCACGCGCTTCACCCGCACATTGGGATGGATGTGAAAACGCAGGGCAAAAGGGTGCGATCGAATCTTTTGCGCCGCTGCAGCCGGGCGCAGAATATCGGCGCCATCGAGGCGCTTCGCCCCGTTGCGAAGCGTGATTCGACGTTCGTGAACGATACCGAACTGGCCCTCATATCCATTGTGCGCCATGATCACCGTGGTGCCAGATGGCTCCTCGCGGCGTTCCAGATTCACTTTGTCCGGGCCCGAGACGATTTGCCCATCGAGCCATTTTCCGAGCCCCTTATTCGAGGCGAACCGGCACGACGAGGTGTCGGCGATGACGAGCGTCGAATGCGCCGCGGTCATGCGGGCTGCGTGGCGGGCAGCAGCACGATTGGCATCCGGGACGCCGCAATTAACGACGAGCCACTGCCCGCCAATCGAAAACTCAAACGATGAGCAACCGGCATGGGCATAGCCGGAAAAAATCGGTGGCGGCGGCCCTCCCGTGTCGATGATGACAATCGCTTCGCCCGCCTCGAGCCGCTGATAGCCCGAGTGGCGCGCGTTGGTGAGCGGGCGCGCGCGGACATCGTCGTAAGCAAAGATCGTGGCCAAAAGCTCTGGCGGCGTAACACCCATGCCATTGAACAAAGCAAGAGCGCCATCTCCATGGCGGAAGAGACGCAGCATCGGCACCATGCGGTCAATTGCATTAAGGAGCTGCCGCGGCGGCTGAACTCCCCGCGCGGAGTAAGCCTGCCGCAAAGGCAGCAAATCCGGGAGCAGGCCGAGCAGCTTCTCGGGATTGCGGCTTATATGGCCTCCGTCGGGCAGAATTTGGTGCTCGAGTTCGCGCGCGAGCAACCGTGTGCCTTTGCGAATGAGATGGCGGCCGCTCTCGGTGCAAAGCCCGAATTCGGCAAGCGCGATTGCCGCAAGAAGGCGAGACTCACCCGCAAGCCCCCCCGCGAGCTCGCACTCCAAAAAAATCCCGGCGCGGCCGAGCGCCTTCATGAAACGCTGGTAAAATTCGCGGCTCGCGCCTTCGAGAACGACCGGAGACTGGGACAGAAAGGCAATCATGCGCCGTGCGGCCGCCTCGGGCTCCCATGCGGGAATTGGCGACGGCGTGCCCGCCAGAGTCAAGAAATCCTCTACGAGAACGCGGGCGTTGGCGCGCGATACCGCAGTGTCGGCTGCGCGCAAATGGCGCAGCCAGCCAAATCCTGCAAGCGCCCGGGCCCATTCCGGCGATACCGGCTCAAGCTCGAACGGCGAGCGGCCGTGCGCGTTGACGATCTTGCCGCCGAAGGCAAAATAACCGGCATAGATGTCGGCGGCGATCGTTGGGTCGCAAGTCCTTATGTCCTGCGGCGCGATCAAAAGCCGCTCGGGCGTCCGCCGCCAAAGCCCCAAGGCAAAGCGCAGCGCCGGGCCGAGCGCGCGCCAAAGCGCAAACCATGCGCGGCCGGCAAGGAATTTCGCGACGCGCAACCCCTCCTTCACTCTCGCGCCAAACAGCGTTTCTCTCCTCCTCTTGCGCTCCCGCCCGGCATCGAGCAGGGATGGGATCTTTACCGCCCGCGTCAAATTCCGCGGCGGGGCCGTGAGTTATCATCAAAATGCCGGAACGGTCCATCATCCGGCGCGGACAAGGCGGGCCGCATAGAACCCGTCAAGACCGGCAAGACGCGGCTCCGCCGCGGGAATATGGGTTGGCAGTGTCCTCAGCTCGCCATTTGCGTTCAAGAGCTCCGTCAAGCCGCCGATCTCTCCTGCCGCGATGGGGTCGCGTTCTAGTGCCGGATTGCGCCGCAGAAGCGCCAAGATCTGCATCTCGTTTTCCTCGGGTTCAAGCGAACAGGTGGAATAAACGATTATGCCCCCCGGTTTTACCAATTCGGCCGCCTTATCGAGGAGGCGCGCCTGAAGCGCCGTGAGCCCCGCCAAGTCATGCGGCCGCTTGATCCATGCAATGTCGGGATGGCGGCGGATCGTGCCCGTCCCGAGGCATGGGGCATCGACCAAGATAGCATCGAAAGGCTGGCTTGCCCGGAGAGTAGCGGCGTCGGCGACGATGATATCCGCGCGCAATTTGAGCCGCGCGAGATTGGCGGCAAGCTTCTTCAGGCGCTCGGCCGAGCGGTCAATCGCCGTGACTTCAGCGCCAGCGGCCGCAAGCTGCGCCGTCTTTCCCCCGGGGGCTGCGCAGAAATCCGCAATCCGCATGCCCGGCTGCGCCCGCAAGAGCCTTGCCGGGAGCGCGGCCGCCGCATCTTGCACGAACCACTCGCCTTCGGCAAAGCCCGGAAGGCCGGTTATCTCCGCGTGCGAACGAAGCCGCTGTGAGCCTGTCGGCAGCAGGACTGCGGCAAGCTTCCTGGCAAGGGGGAGAGGATCGGACAAAGGGGTGATGTCCAGCGTCGGCTCCTCGCGATGGGCGGCGGCAATGGCCCGGGCCGCGGGCTCGCCGTAATTTTTGCGCCAGCGTGCTGCAAGCCACGGCGGGGTATCGTGGCCGAGCGGATCGCTCGAAGCGCGTATCGTTTCCCGCGTGGGTATAAGATTGCGCAGAACGGCATTGACGAGGGCCGCAAAAGGGGCAGTTCTCGACTCAAGCCTCGCCGCGCGGACGGCGAGATCGACGGCGGCGTGATCGGGAACGTCGAGAAAAAGGATCTGCGCCGCGCCCGTAATCAATATCCATTCGACCCCGGCAGCGCCCCGGGGCAGATCCTTTTCCATGAGTTCTGCGAGCGCGGCCCGGATCGTGCCGAGGCGCCGCAACGCAACGGTGGCAATCGAGCGCGCAAGGGCGGCGGCGCCCTGGTCAAGTTTTGCCGCACGGCTGCGGGCGGCCTCGGCGGCGAAACACTCGTCAAGCGGAAGGCGCCTTGCCATAACATCGCCGAGCATCGCTGCGGCGGCGAGGCGTGGCGGGAGGCCCGGGGAGTCCGCTCCCTCCCGCCGCAGGACTC
>JAFMSB010000285.1 GCA_017353815.1 Methylocapsa sp.
GCCATGAGAAACCGTTTGTCCGGGCTCACCGCCATCGGCCTCACACTCGTTTCCGCCTTGATGCGCTTTTCTGATTTAAGCGAGCCGTCAGATTGCAGCGCGTAAGTCCCAATCTCACCGTCGCCGGCGTTTGAAACGTAGACGAATGTGACTGTGCGCGCGGGAGACGCGGCGGCCATAGCGGATTTCTTTTCTCCCAGTGAGCCGCTGCCGGTCCAGTGGCATCACAATGGGTTCGCTTGCTCAAGGTGCAGACCGGGCAGCCTTTAGTCTTCCAGCGGGCGAAAATTGCCCACTTGTGAGATTTTGGCAATGATAGATTCTCGCCGCCGCCGTTGCCGCCAGCTCTGCCATTCATGCGCAGGCCGCCATCGAGGAGGGGGCCACCCGCGAGTAAGTCATGGAGGCGATGGGAATGGCCATTTGCATGGCGGCCCCCAGTCATGCACGCGCCCAAAGCAGTGGAAGCTTATGACCAGCTCAAGATGCAGGCAACCGGCATCTGAACCGGCGTTAAATTGGGAGAATTCAATGCGCAAGGAAGCCGTTTGGTTTATACTGATCTAACTGATTCGAGTTCTTTGAGGGTGCGAACTCATTGAGGGCTGTTCGCGGGAAAAAAATGCCAAAGGAACCTCCCTCCCTTTCGATCGCGACCGAAAAAGTCTGCTTCGTCGTCATCAAGGCGCGGGAGTTCGATGTCAAGGATGCGGTCACCGACCCGGGCGACTCGTCGAATGCGAGCGACGACAGCATGATATCGGTATTGGAGGATCACCGCGAGGATCCCGTCGCCGAGGAGCTGCGCGGCTTCATCGATGCGCTGAACGAAGATGAGCAAACGGATCTCGTCGCTCTGGCGTGGCTCGGCCGCGGAGATGGGACGATCGATGATTGGGCAGATCTCCGCGCGGAAGCTGCACGGGCGCATAACAAGCGCACGGCCTTTTATTTGCTCGGGATGCCGCTCCTCGCGGATTATCTCGAGGATGCGCTTTCGCAGTTTGGCGGCTCCTGCGACGATTTCGAGATGAACCATCTCTAACGCGTAAGAACGCCTCGGCTAATGTGGCGGACGCCCGTTACCGTGCCGAGCAAAGGCGGAGGCGCGGCGCACGGCTTGCAAAACAAACCCACAAGCTGGAGGTCATCGATGCAGTTAGAATTATTCTAAAAATGTTTCACGTGAAACATTTTGGTCCGATTGCGGCCCAACGCCTTACAAGGCCGAAGGCAGCCATTCCATCGTCAATTTCGGAAGATGGAGCGATTTTTTGGTGCAATTGGAATTGGGTGTCGGCGGCACCTTCAGGGTGCCGCCTGTTGCCGGGTTTGACCTCCGGTGTAAGATTCATTCACCTAAAATAAAGTGGGCAAACTCGTCAATGGCAGCTCTAAACATAATCCTCACGAGTCGGAGGCGAAGGCGTAGGAGATGCGTTAATTCCAATTATAACTATAACTACAAAGGATATCACTAAAATGATTACCCATCCGCTCGGAGCAGGACTTTGACTGTATTGTATCTCCGTTTTCGTCTCGGTCCCCTTGTAGATAACCTGGCTGTCCCCTCCTCCCCGACGGCATCTGATTATGTGGCATTATGTTAGCAAATGACTGAACGAATAACACCCGACTTATGGCCGATTGACTGGCATGCCGCTGCCATCTGGCGTGATCGCTTGCAAGGTAAGCGGCGAGGGGATTGCGGGAAGCATCGATTCGGCTGCCTCCGAGGAAGCGAGATCAGGCTTTCGGCGGCGCCTCCAGCGCCTCTTGCACGCGGGCTCTCTCCCGCTTGAGCCGGGCGAGCCAGCGCCGCGCTTGCGCGCGCACGTTTTTCGGCGCGGTGCCGCCATAGCTCGTGCGGCTGCGGACCGAATTCTCCACTCCCAAGACCGAAAATACTTCCCCGGTAATCCGCGGCTCCACCTTCTGCATTTCGGCAAGCGTAAGTTTCTCGAGCCCCTTCTTCTGCGCCTCGGCGACGACAACCAGCCGGCCCGTGATATGATGAGCCTCGCGAAACGGTATTTTTTGCGCCCCGACAAGCCAATCGGCAAGATCGGTTGCCGTCGCAAAACCCAAGCGTGCGGCTGACTTCATGTGCGGCGCATTTGGCGCAAGCTCGCCCGCCATCCCGGTCATTGCGGACAGGCACAGCGCCAAAGAATCGAGCGCGTCGAACGTTCCTTCCTTATCCTCCTGCAAGTCTTTGGCATAGGCAAGCGGCAGTCCTTTCATGACAATGAGCAGCGCGTTGAGCGCGCCGATGATCCGGCCAGCTTTCGCCCTGATCAGCTCGGCGGCATCGGGGTTTCGCTTCTGCGGCATTATGGAAGAGCCGGTCGAGAATTTGTCCGAAAGAGCCAGAAAGGCAAATTGCGGCCCCGCCCAAAGCACGATTTCTTCGGCAAGACGCGAGAGATGGATGGCGCAAATTGCCGCGGCGCTGAGCGTTTCGAGGACGAAATCGCGGTCGGCGACGCTATCGAGCGAATTTGCGGTTGGCCGGTCGAAGCCGAGCGCCTTTGCCGTCATTGCGCGATCGATGGGAAAAGAAGTTCCGGCAAGCGCCGCGGCGCCAAGCGGCGATTCATTGAGCCGCTTGCTTGCATCCTGGAAGCGAAGGCGGTCGCGCCAAAACATCTCGACATAGGCGAGGAGGTGATGGCCAAAGGTGACGGGCTGCGCGGGCTGCAAATGCGTGAAGCCCGGCATAATCGTCGAGGCATGGGCAAGCGCCTTAACAGCCAGCGCCGATTGCAGCGCATGCAGCTGCCGATCGAGCGTGGCGATCATGTCTCGCATCCAGAGACGAAGATCGAGCGCGGCCTGATCGTTGCGCGACCTCGCGGTATGGAGACGCCCGGCCGGCGGCCCAATCAGTTCCGCGAGCCGCGCCTCGATGTTCATATGAATATCCTCGAGCGCGCGCGAAAATTTGAACTTGCCCGCCTCGATTTCGCGGGCGATTTCATTTAGGCCATCACCGATGGCGTGCGCATCCTCACGCGTTATAATGCCGGTGTGTGCGAGCATGGCGGCATGCGCCTTGGATCCTTGGATGTCTTGGAACGCGAGCCGGAAATCGAAACCGATCGAGGCGTTGATTTCCTCCATGATGGCGCTCGGGCTTGCCGCAAACCGTCCGCCCCACATTTTGTTGCTCATCTCTGTACGCCCATCCAAGAAACCGTGAAGCTCTCATAAGAAACCGGGAAACTCTCTCCGCCATGGCCGAGCCTAGCCGAACCGCGACCCGCACGCCGCTCTTCTCCCGCAAAAGCGCCATCGCCGTGTTGGGCGTCGCCAGCTTTGCGTTTTTGCTGGTCCTATACATGAGCGGCAAAGGCGGCAAGAACGCGCCGGTTGACCCTGCCTGTCTGGGCACCGCCAAGATCGCGGCGCGGCTTCAGCCGCTCGTTCGCGGCGAAATCGCAGCCTTGACGCTTGCATCCTCGTCAAAGCTGCTTCCGGAACTGAGCTTTACCGCGCCCGGCGGGACTGCGCGGCTTGCCAATTTCAAGGGCCGGACGGTGC
>JAFMSB010000286.1 GCA_017353815.1 Methylocapsa sp.
GCCCCGCGCCGCTCTCCTTATCCTTTGAAGCCAGATCCCGCCGCGAGATATTCGGGCCGCTGCCATGAATTTCTCCCATTAGCGCAGCTAATTCAAATCGGGCCTGCCCGGAATAAGAGCTCAGAACCGAACGAGAGGCATCAAAAACTAATTCTATAGATAAAATAGTGTCAAGCCCAGGGCATTCGCCGGCCCGCTGTTCCTGGCCAAATGCTGGCAGCAAAATTTGTCATCTCCAGACATGCGCGCGGGCGAGCTTTGCTGCCTTCACAGAGATTGCCGTCTCATTGCAGCCTGCCAACATGCCAATGGGGCGGCCTTGATCCGAGCCGTGCGGCTGATAATAAAGAGGAGTCATTAAGGCCTGGATCCAAAATGATGGCGCAAAATACCCTTCCCTCCTTCCCCCCGCCCTGCGCCGCGCGATGAAAATCGAATTCCGTCCGAGTGACGATAAGCAGGTCAAGTCACCACGAAAGGCCCAAACCGATGAAGTTCAAATTGGCGCTCGCCTTCACTGCCTTTTCGGTGCTCCTGACGGCTCCCGCCATGAGCCAGTCCCGGGAGCAGGCGCAGGCCGCATGTCAGGATGACGCCTTCCGGCTCTGTCCGAACGATGTCCCGGACGAAGCGCGCATTCGCAGTTGCTTATCGCAGCACATGGGAAGCCTTAGCCCGGCCTGCCGCGCGCAGTTTAAGGGCGGCCACCACCGCCGCCGGCGGGGGCGTTAGGCTAATCCGCGCCTGCCTGTGCGGCTTCCTTGGCCAAAGCCGAGAGCGCCGCGCAAACCCCGGCAACAACGCTTGCCGCGAGATCGGCATCGGCCGCCTCGGCCATGACCCTTATCACGGGCTCGGTGCCGGATGGCCGGACAATCAGGCGGCCGTCTTGGCCAAGTGCCGTGCGGCCCTCTCTGGCGGCGCGGGCAACGGCTGATTCGTCCAGCGGCTGGCCGGGCTTGAAACGGACATTTTGCGTAATTTGCGGCAGCGATTCGAAAAGCTTGCAAACGCGGCTTACCGGTTTGTCCTGGTTCTTCACGATCGCCAGGATCTGCAGGGCGGCAACAAGGCCGTCACCTGTCGTGCTGTAATCGGAAAGGATAATGTGTCCCGACTGTTCTCCGCCGACATTAAATCCTTTTTCCCGCATATGTTCCAGCACGTAACGGTCCCCCACGGGAGTGCGGGCGAGGGCCAACCCAAGCCCCTCCAAATAATGCTCGAGGCCGAGGTTCGACATCACCGTTGCGACGATTCCCGGCTGCGAGAGGCGTCCCTCCTCTTTCCAACTTTTCGCGATCGCAGCGAGCAGCTGGTCGCCATCGACGATTTTTCCCGACTCATCGACAATGATCACCCGGTCGGCATCGCCATCGAGCGCGATACCAATATCGGCGCGCACCTCCCGCACCTTTTTGATGAGCGCCGCCGGCGCGGTCGAGCCGACCTCGCGATTGATGTTGAAGCCGTCGGGATCGACGCCAATGGGCACAACTTCGGCGCCAAGCTCCCAAAGTGCCTCAGGCGCGACCTTGTAAGCGGCGCCATTGGCGCAATCGACGACAATCCGCAGCCCCTCAAGCGAAAAGTTGCGCGGGAGCGTGCGCTTGGCAAATTCGATATAACGCGCGCGGTCGCCATCCACGCGCATGGCGCGGCCGAGATCGCCCGGCTTCGACAATTTGAGCTGGACCGGATGATCCATCAGCGCCTCGATCTTTGTTTCGATCTCGTCCGGCAATTTGAAGCCGTCGGGGCCGAACAATTTGATCCCGTTATCTTCGTAAGGGTTGTGCGAGGCAGAGATCATGACTCCGACATCGGCGCGCATTGAATGGGTGAGCATGGCGACCGCGGGCGTCGGGATTGGCCCGAGCAAGAGAACATCGACGCCAACCGATGTGAAGCCCGAGACCAGCGCGTTTTCGATCATGTAACCCGAAAGGCGCGTGTCCTTGCCGATCACGGCTCGGTGGCGGTGCTCGCCGCGCTGAAAAATAATCCCCGTGGCCTGAGCGGTCCTGATGGCGACCTCGGGAGTTATTGCCGAATTTGCGATGCCCCTGATGCCATCGGTGCCAAAATATTTGCGTGTCATTGGACCGCCAATTCCCTGTTTTATCGACGGATAGAATTCTTACAAGGGATGGCACGGGCCGGCCCGGGGCAATGAGCGGCCATGCCATAATTTTAGTTTTCGGAATCTAACCAATTTTTTGGCTATGATCCACCGCGCAATGCAGTCAATATTAACGGCAGGCGGGGTCCGGCGCGGCGGCCGGCGGCTGGCTCGGCCCGCTTTCGCCTCAATAGCGGTAATGATCGGGTTTGAACGGACCGTCCTGCGGCAGATCGAGATAAGCGGCCTGTTTGGGCGTGAGCCGGGTTAGTTTCGCCCCGATCTTGCCAAGGTGCAGGGAAGCGACCTTTTCGTCGAGATGCTTTGGCAAGGTGTAGACCTTGCGATCATATTCATGGTGCCTCGTCCAAAGCTCGATCTGAGCCAGACACTGGTTGGTGAAGGAAGCGGACATCACGAAGGAGGGGTGCCCGGTTGCATTGCCGAGATTGACGAGCCGGCCCTCCGATAAAAGGATAATCCTTTTGCCGTCCGGGAATTCGACCTCGTCGACCTGCGGCTTGACATTTTCCCATTTGAAATTGCGCAATCCCGCGATCTGAATTTCGGAATCGAAATGGCCGATATTGCAGACAATCGCGCGGTCTTTCATCGTCCGCATATGGTCGACTGTAATGACATCGATATCTCCGGTGCATGTCACAAAAATATCGGCGCGCGGCGCAGCATCCTCCATCGTCGTGACCTCGTAGCCCTCCATCGCCGCTTGCAAGGCGCAGATTGGATCGACTTCGGAAACCATGACCCGGCAGCCGGCGTTGCGCAGAGAGGCCGCGGAGCCTTTGCCGACATCGCCAAATCCCGCGACCATCGCGACTTTGCCCGCCATCATCACGTCGGTCCCGCGCCTTATGCCATCGACGAGCGACTCACGGCAGCCGTAAAGATTGTCGAACTTCGATTTGGTAACCGAATCATTGACGTTAATCGCGGGCCAAAGGAGCTTGCCGTCGCGCTGCATTGTGTAAAGCCTGCGCACGCCGGTTGTCGTTTCCTCGCTGATTCCTTTGATCGCCCGGCCGCACCGGCTATACCAGCCAGGATTAAATGCGAGCCGTTTTTTGATCGCGGCAAAAAGGACTTCTTCCTCTTCGTTGCCGGGCTCGTCCATAAAATCCACATCGCCAGCCTCGGCGCGCATGCCAAGATGAATCAGCAGAGTCGCGTCGCCGCCATCGTCCAGAATGAGATTCGGCGTGGCGCCGTCGCTCCATTCGAAGATTTTGTGGGTATAATGCCAGTAATCGGTGAGGCTTTCGCCTTTGATCGCAAAGACGGGCGTCCCGGTCGCGGCGATTGCGGCGGCGGCGTGGTCTTGGGTCGAGTAAATATTGCAGGAGGCCCAGCGGACATCCGCGCCAAGCGCTTTCAGCGTCTCGATCAGCACGGCTGTCTG
>JAFMSB010000287.1 GCA_017353815.1 Methylocapsa sp.
GCCTTCCAGGATCGTCCCGTCGACCGGCACTTTTTCGCCCGGCCGGATGCGCAGCCGGTCGCCCGGGACGATGGCATCGAGGCCCACTTCTTCGTCGGTCCCGTCGTCCCGGATGCGCCGTGCGGTTCTAGGCGCAAGATTTACGAGCGCCTTTATCGCGCCCGACGTTTTCTCGCGCGCCCTCAATTCCAAAATTTGCCCGAGAAGCACAAGCACGGTGATGACCGCCGCGGCCTCGAAATAAATCGCAACCGACCCGTCCGCGCTGCGAAAGGCGGCGGGGAAAAGGCCCGGCGCCAAGGTGGCGATCGCACTGTAGGACCAGGCGACGCCGGTACCCATCGCGATCAGCGTGAACATGTTTAAATTGCGGCTTATGAGCGACTTCGCGCCGCGCTCGAAGAATGGCCAGCCCGCCCAAAGGACAACGGGCGTGGCAAACAGGAACTGCACCCAGTTCGAGGCCTTCTGCCCCATCAGACCATGCAAATTGAAAAGATGGCCGCCCATCTCCAGGGTAACCACCGGCAGAGCGAGAACGAGCGCGATCCAGAACCGCCGCGTCATATAGGCAAGCTCCGGATTTGGCTTAACCTCGGGGCCTGCCATCTCCGGTTCGAGCGCCATGCCGCAAATCGGGCAAGCGCCGGGGCCAGTCTGGCGAATCTCGGGATGCATCGGGCAAGTGTAAACAGCCCCTTCGATGGCTTTTGCCCCTGGGCCTTCCGGCGCTCCTTTTTTGGCCGCAACATAGCGGCCGGGATCGGCGAGGAATTTTTCTTTGCAGCCTTGGCTGCAAAAATAATAGGTCTCGCCGCGATGCCCGGCGCTGTGCTCGGCGCGCGAGCGGCCGACACTCATGCCGCAGACCGGGTCCTTTGCGATTTCCGGCTGCGAGTCTGCCGCCTCGTGCCTATGATGGCGCTCAATCGCTCCCTGGGCGGCCCCGTTCTCCTGAGATTTCTGGACCGCGCCTTTATAGCGGCCGGGGTCGGAGAGGAATTCTTGTTTGCAGCCCTCGCAACAAAAATAATAGGTTTGTCCGCAAAACTCCGCGCTCTCTTTGGTGTGCGCGGGATCGACGCTCATGCCGCAGACCGGATCTTTGATGAGCGCCGCGCCGCGATCGCCGCTGGCCACATTATGAAGATGTTGGTAATGCTCATGCTCATGCATGCGCCCGCTCCCGAAAGTTAGTAGCTTGCTGCCGCGAGGCTCGCGCAGAGTAATAAACAGGGCCGCTCGAAACTCAACGAATTTGCCTTTGCAGCGCCACAAGCGCCTCGCGGCCGGATACCGCCTCGCCCTTTGGCCAGCTCCAAAAATCGCCTTCGCGGGCCAGCGCATCCGCGAGTTTTTGCCGATAGACAAGCTTGGAGATCTCGACCGCGCCAAGCGAGGCAAGATGCGGCGTCACGAATTGCGTGTCGAGCAGCCGGAAACCGCCCTTCGCGAGCCGCGCGGCAAGGTGCACGAGGGCAACTTTCGAGGCATCCGTTGCGCGATGAAACATGCTCTCGCCGAAGAAGGCCGCGCCGAGATGGACGCCATAGAGCCCGCCCGCAAGAGCCCCGCCGCACCAGCACTCAACGGTATGAACTCGCCCAATGTCAAACAATTGCCGGTAAAGCCGCCTGATTCGCGCATTAATCCAAGTTTTCTCGCGGCCTTCGGTTGCTGCAGCGCAACCTTCGATAACGGCGTCAAAATCCTGGTCGACCCGGATTTCGAACCGGTCCGAGCGCACGGCCTTGGTGAGGCTGCGCGAGACAATGAGGCTATCAAGAGGAAATATGCCGCGCTGCTCGGGATCGACCCAGAACAGGCTTCGGTCCTTGGCGCTTTCGGCCATTGGGAAGAGGCCGATGGAGTAAGCGCGGAGCAAGACTTCTGTGGTTATTTCGAAGGGTTCTCTTGGGCGGCTCATTCCAAAACACTGGGAACGGCATCGGGTTTCGTCAAGACCAAAAGCCGCATGGCGTGCTCTTCTGGCGGGGGTCGGCTTGACAAAAGCGTAATCTCGGCATCCTTCGCAGGAAGCGTGGCGGCGGAGGAATTCCCGACGATGGTCTCGACCACAAATGAAATCCTTGGATTTAAGACTGCGAGGCATCTCGGCATTGTGCGCGGCATCACGGTCCGCTCGCGCAGCGTCGCCGGCAATCTGGTTGGCGGCCTGCAGTCGATTTTCGGCGGCCAGCTCGGCGCCTATGTCGAGCTTGCCGAGTCCGCGCGCCAGGAAGCCCTCGATCACATGTGCGCGCATGCGGCCCAAGGGGGCGCCAATGCGATCATTGGCATGCGTTACGATGCCAATGAGATCATGGATGGCATAACCGAAGTTTTGGCCTATGGCACTGCGGTTTGGGTCGAACCGGCGTGAGCGGCACGGCAGGCCTCCGGGATTTGGCGGTTTCCTTATACTCCGATGCTTTCGACGATCGTCCTTTGCGAAGATAGCCCTTCTGGCCGGGCCGGCGCCGATATCGCGGTGATGCTGGCGCGGACTCTTGCTTCGCTGGTTCCGGCGAAGATCGACGGCGTTCTTTACGATGTAAAGATCGCTGGGCCGGCCAAAGCCGGCCTCGGCTTTCTCGCCAATCATGCGGGATGCGCCTTAATCGAGGCCCATAGCGAGGAGGAACGGCTAAAGCGCGCGCTCAAAGAAGCGCGCGGTCCAAACGTCTTTCTTCTTCGCTGCGGGCAGGCGCCGGAGCCGGGCTTCGCCGAGGAGGTCCACGATTTTCTTGCTCAAAACAGCGCGGCTTGCTTGCGCCCGGCGCAATTGCGCGCCGCGCCGGAAAGCATTCTTGAGCGGCTCTTTCCATCTCTGGCGCCGGTCGCCGGGATTATTGCTTTGCGCGAATCGCTGTTGAGCGCGCCTTGCGGCGGATTCCGCAAACTTACGGGCAGCATAGGCCCCGCCATAATTTTGAGAACGCGCGCTCGCTTTGTCGGCTGATGCGGGCCAAACTGTTGGCGTCTATTGCTTGCCGCGTCTGGCAGCTGAAGTGTAATAGTTAGGATTTGATCCGCCGGACAATGTCAGATTTCGTGATTGATCTCACGGCGGCGAGTGTGGCGGGCAGGCCGCCTTGTCAATGATTGCTTTGCGACCGCCTTCGGCGGCGGCCCAAAGGGACGTCATTGACAAGCACGGACCTGTCTCGCCGATAACGCTCGCCGCGAGATGAATGGCGAGCTGCGATTTTCCGCGGCAGCGGCCGAAATTTCAAGTCCAGGCTTTTACAGCTAAAGCGGTTGGCCCCAGGAATTTAATCGCCGGAACCGGATATGGGAGAGTAGTTAAGTGACAGGCTTTCGAAATTATCGATCTCGGGCAGCGCACGCCCCGCAATCCCTTGAAGATCGCCATACATCCCCTCGGTTGACTCGATCACGCCCGTTATCTGCGCTTCTCTTTTGGCCCACCAGCGCGTCATGGTCTTTTTCTCTCTCGCAAGGTCGGCCTGCATGTCGGAAAACTTTTCGGCAATCGCCATAATACGGTGCCGGAAGCGT
>JAFMSB010000288.1 GCA_017353815.1 Methylocapsa sp.
TAATTGGGACCCTGTCGATCATACGGTGCTTGCCAATGAGCAGGTGATCGATGGGCGCGGCTGGCGCTCCGGCGCGCTCGTCGAGCAGCGCGAGCTGACCCAATGGTTCTTCAAGATCACCGATTTTGCCCGCGAGCTTTTGCGCGCGCTCGATGATCTCCCCCGCTGGCCGGAAAAGGTCCGGCTCATGCAGGCCAATTGGATCGGCCGCTCGGAAGGGCTTTCGCTGCGTTTCGAGCTTCTGCCAAAGCCGGGAATAGAGGCAAAAGACCTTGAGGTCTACACGACAAGGCCGGATACGCTTTTCGGCGCCAAATTCTTGGCGATTGCGGCCGATCACCCCTTAGCGGCCGAGGCCGCGAGATCGGACCGTGTGCTTGCGGCTTTCACCGCCGATTGCCGGCGCGGCAGCACATCGCAAGCGGCGATCGAAACGGCGGAAAAGAGAGGCTATGATACGGGGATAAGGGCGCGCCATCCGTTCGATGCCGCTTGGCTCCTCCCCGTTTATGCCGCCAATTTTGTTTTAATGGACTATGGCACGGGGGCGATCTTCGGCTGCCCTGCCCATGATCAGCGCGACCTCGATTTTGCCAATAAATACAGTCTCGGAAACACGCCTGTTATCCTTCCGCCTGGCGAAGATCCCAAGACGTTTGCTATTGGCGACTCGGCCTATGAAGGCGAGGGGTTGCTGATCAATTCCCATTTTCTGAATGGCATGACGAGCGAGGCGGCCAAAGAGGAAGTGGCAAAGCGGCTCGAAACGAGGCCGATGGGCAACCGGCCTCAGGCCCGGCGCGAAATAAATTACCGGCTGCGCGATTGGGGGATTTCGCGCCAGCGCTATTGGGGCTGCCCGATCCCCATTGTCCATTGCGATGTCTGCGGTCTTGTGCCAGTGCCCGCGCGCGATCTGCCGGTGGAACTGCCCAAGGAAGTCTCTTACGACGAGCCGGGCAATCCGCTCGACCGCCACCCCAGCTGGAAGCACGTGGCCTGCCCCGGTTGCGGCTCTCCGGCGCGGCGCGAGACGGACACAATGGACACTTTTGTTGACTCTTCCTGGTATTTCGCGCGCTTCACCGATCCCCATAACGAGGCCGCGCCAGCGGCCCCCGACTTGATCGAAAAATGGCTGCCGGTCGATCAGTATATCGGCGGCATCGAGCACGCGATCTTGCATTTGCTCTATGCGCGGTTCTTCACCCGCGCCATGCAGGCGGCGGGTTATGCCGGCTCCCTAAAGGAGCCTTTTGCCGGACTCTTTACGCAGGGGATGGTTGTGCATGAAACCTACCGGGGAGCATCCGGCGAGTGGTTTTATCCGGCCGATATAAGGGCGGAAAGCGGACCCGGTGGCCGGCGCGCCTTTCACATTGAGACGGGCGAGGAAGTCACGATCGGGCCGATCGAGAAAATGTCAAAGTCGAGAAAAAATACGATCGATCCGGACGACATTATTTCTGCTTACGGCGCCGATACCGCGCGCTGGTTTGTGCTTTCCGATTCACCCCCCGAACGCGATGTCATCTGGACAGAGGAAGGCGTGCAGGGAGCGGCGAAATTCGTCCAGCGCTTGTGGCGGCTGACGGGCGAGCTCAAGCAAATTGCCGCGCCCGCAGGAACGTGGTTGCCCAAGGATTTTTCTGCCCCTGCCAAAGACATCCGCAGGGCAGTTCACGCGGGCCTCATCAAGGTCGAGGACGATCTCGAGCGGCTGCGGTTCAACCGCGCGGTCGCGCAGATTCACGATCTCGCCAACAAGCTCTCGGCGGCGGCTTCCGCATTCGAGGGCCGTAGGGCGGCGCCGGATGTGAGCGCCGCCTTCCGGGAGGCAGCGGACCTTATGGTTTTGATGCTTGCCCCAATGATGCCGCATCTTGCCGAAGAATGCTGGGCGCATCTCGGACATGGCAATCTCGCGGCCGAAGAGCCCTGGCCCGTGGCCGACAGAGAGCTTGTGCTTGAAGATACGGTTGTGCTGCCGGTGCAGGTTAACGGCCGCAAGCGGGCGGATCTTACCATTGCGCGCGGTGCGGGCAAGGCAGCAATCGAGGAGGCTGCGCTGGCACTCGACGCCGTGCGCCGCGCGCTTGGCGGCAAGCCGGTCAAGAAGATAATCATCGTGCCCCAAAGGATCGTCAATGTTGTTGCTTGAATACCGGGCGCATGGCGGCGTTTTCTTGCGGGCTCTGACACGGCTTGCACTGGGTCTTTCTCTTTCGGGCTGTATTCAGCCGCTCTATGGCTCTCTTGCGGCTGGCGGCGGCGACGTCGCGGGCGAGCTGCAGCAGATAAAGGTTGATCCCATACCGGGGCGGACGGGCCATTATCTCGGCGACGAGCTGATCTTTGCCCTCAACGGAACGGGCGCGCAGGTTCCGCCCAAGTACCATCTCGCGGTGATATTGTTTGAAACGGTGCAAACACCGCTGCTCGATACGGTCACCGGCTATCCGACGGCGGCGAATATCATTGTCAATGCGGAGTATAAATTGCTAGCGCCAGGAAGCGAGACGCCGGTCACCGCGGGCAAGGTGACAGCGCTCGAAGGATATGACCGGACGAGCCAGAGATTTGCCAACCTTCGCGCCGCGCGGGATGCAGAGATACGCAGCGCGAAAACGCTTGCCGACCAGATAAGAATCCGGCTTGCGGCGGCGCTCGCGGCGAAAGGATAACGCATTGGCCGTGATCAAAAGTTCCGGCGCTGACGCGTACCTTGCCCGGCCTGCGCCCGGAATTTTCCTTTATCTCGTCTATGGCCAAGATCGCGGGCTTGTCAGCGAGCGGGTGAAAACGATCGTCTCGCGCGCAGTTGACGACCCAAAGGACCCTTTTCAGCTCGTCCGGCTGGATGGCGACGAGCTTGCCGCCGATCGTTTGCGACTTGCGGACGAGGCTAATACCATTCCGTTGTTTGGCGGCCGCCGCGCTATTTTGATCGAGGCGCAAGGCAAGCTATTCCATTCCGCGATTGAGCCGCTCCTTGCTTTGCCTCCCCGCCATTGCACCGTCGTCATCGAGGCCGGCGATTTGCGAAAGGATGCGCCTCTGCGCGCGCTCTGCGAAAGGGCGAATACCGCGGTGGCTGTCCCCTGTTATCCAGATAGCGAGGCCGGCATCGGGCAGCTGATCGAAGCGGAGGTCCGGGCCGCGAATCTCTCGATCACGCACGATGCCAAAGATTTTTTGACCACGCAGCTGGGGCAAGACCGGCTTTCGACGCGCGGCGAGCTCGAAAAGCTGGTCCTTCATTGCCGCGGGAAAGGAGAAATCACGCTCCCCGATGTCCGCGCTGCCGTCTGCGACACATCGCAAATCCTTATCCAGGAGACGGTCAACGAGGCTTTTGGGGGCGAGATCCCGGCGCTTGATGCGAGCCTGCGGCATGTATTCGCGGGGGCGGCGAATTTTCAAGTGGTGCTGTCTGCGGCATTGCGCCACGCACTGGAATTGCACCGGGCGAAAGCGGGTGCCGAGGGCGGCTTCCGGGCCGGGTGGAACAAGCAGCGG
>JAFMSB010000289.1 GCA_017353815.1 Methylocapsa sp.
GAAATCGCCGGCCGTGTGATTGCCCGCGGCGAAGGAGTAAGCGCACCTAAAGAAGGCGAGGAAGTCTGCGCGCTTCTGGGCTCCGGCGGCTATGCCGAATATGCGCTTGCCCATGCCGCGCTTTGCCTGCCGGTGCCGGCGAGGCTGAGCGTGGCCGAGGCGGCGGGTCTTCCCGAAACCTATTTTACGGTCTTCGACAGTGTCTTTACCCGCGGCAAGCTCGCGCCTGGCGAAACCTTGCTCGTCCATGGCGGCTCGAGCGGCATTGGCTCGACCGCTATCGAGCTTGCGAAGCAATTTGGCGCGCGCGTCATTGCAACGGCGGGTTCAACCGACAAATGCGCCTTTTGCAAAACTCTCGGGGCCGATTTTGCAATCAACTACAAGACCCAGGATTTTGTCGAGGAAGTTAAAAAATTGACCAAGAAAAGAGGCGTTGACGTTGTGCTCGATATGGTTGGCGGCAGCTATCTGCAACGCAATCTGAAGGTCATGGCCTTCGAGGGCCGCCTCGTACAGATCGGCTTCCTCGAGTCGCCGTTCATCGAGAAATTCGATATGCGCTCCGTTATGCTGCGCCGCCTGACCTTGACCGGCTCGACCTTGCGCGCAAGGAGCATTGAGCAGAAAGCTGGGATCGCGTCTCGCTTGCGCGAGACGGTCTGGCCCCTGTTGGAGAACGGCTTGGTGACGCCGCATATCCACGCGACCTTTCCGCTCGAGAATGCCCGCGATGCTCACGCGCTGATGGAGTCCTCGGCGCATGTGGGCAAAATATTGCTCGTAATGGGGAAATAGCGGCGCCATTGCGCCCGCGCCGGGCCGGCCTCACTCGGGGATGCCGACGTGAAGCGCCTTGTTGCGCTCGATAATTTCTTGGCGCATCTCCTTGCGCATCTTGCCTGCTTCAAAGAGCCGGCGTTCGATCTCCGACTCGATCTCGAGCGGCGGAACAAGGCAGGGGCTCCCGTCCGCTTTGCGCGCGACCATCGTAAAATAGCAGGAATTGGTATGGCGCGCTTCCTGCGTCGTCAGATTCTCGGCGATGACCTTGATCCCGACCTCCATCGATGTCCGGCCGGTATAATTGACGTTTGCCTTGAATGTGACGAGCTCGCCGACCTTGATTGGCTCCTTGAAGATGACCTGATCGAGCGAGGCTGTAACCACATAGTTCTTGCAATAACGCGCGGCGCAGGCGTAAGCGACCTGGTCGAGCAGCTTTAGGATCGCGCCGCCGTGCACATAGCCCGAAAAATTGGCCATGTCGGGGGTCATGAGAAAAGTCATGAACAGGGTTTTTTCTTGTTTGCCCATGGATCTGCATCGCTGCTTGCGGATAGCTGCGAGGAGGTTTTATACTTGGGCGGCAAGGAAAAAGCTTCAACTATGGCGGGTTACGGCAAAATTTCTGCCGTGGACAGCTTGAACGGCGGGCGAGGCGACTAGCCGGTGCGCAAGGGGGAAACGCACATGTCTTACTACGGATGCGGTCGACTTCGTGCTCTCGGCGCGGCGAGCGGGCTCGCCGCGCTCACTATGCTTCTGCTCCAGGGCACCGCATTCGCGGGGCAGGCAGAAATCCTTTGGGACCAATTCGCTATTCCCCACATCTATGGCCGCGATCTGCTGACGGTCGTGCGCGGCCTCGGCTATGCGGAGATGGAAAACCACGCCGAGACGATTTTGCTGAATACTGCAGCCGCTCGCGGCCGCTCCGCGGAATATTTTGGGCCAGGCTCAAATAACGCCAACGTCAACAACGACATTGCGGTGCACACGGAAGGCATTCCCGAACGCTCGCTAATCTGGCTCCTGACCGGCGGCTCCGGCCAAGCTGCTATTATCAGCGCCTTCACCGCCGGCGCAAACGAATATGCCGCACGCCACGGCGACACAATCAACAGCGCGTTCAAACGTGTGCTTCCCCTCGTCCCGACGGATGTCACCGCCGGTATTCAAAATACTGTCCATTTCCATATCATGCCGTCACAGGACAATATTCCGGCATTGATATCGGCCTGGCAGAGCGGCGGAATTAACGCTGCCAATGCGCTGGCATGCAGCTTTACCCCCGGCTGCACTTCCAGCAACGCCAGCCCAGCGGTTGCGGCCAAAATAACCCACGGCGGCTCGAATGGCTGGGCGATAGCGCCTAGCAAGAGCGCATCGGGCAACGCGATCCTGATGGGCAATCCACATTTGCCCTGGGGAAACAATGTACCTCTTCCGCCCAGCGATGGCCTCGGCCTCTTCCAATGGATGGAGGCAAATCTCGTCATTGGTGACTCGGCAAATCCGCAACTGAACGCCAGCGGTGTCGTCTTGCCCGGCGCGCCGTTCCTTGGCATTGGTTTCAGCGACAAAGTCGGATGGACGCACACCAACAACACCATCCAAAACACCAATCTCTACGAGCTGACGCTCAACCCGGATGGGATCACCTACAATTTCGGAGGCGTCCCCCTGCCGCTGCTGTGTAAGCCTGACAGCATCAAGATCCTGCAGTCCAATGGCTCTTTTGTCAGCCAAAACTTTGAGACCTGCGCGTCGGTGCATGGACCAATCGTGGCCCAAAACGGCAATAAATTGCTTGCCCTGCGGGTCGCGGGCCTCGACCAGCCTTCCATGGTCACGCAATATTGGGGGATGATCCAGGCGAATAATTTGCAAGAATTTATGCAGGCGAATTCTGCTCTGCAAATGCCATTCTTTAACGTGATATATGCCGGTCAAGACGGCAATATCTTTTATCTCTTCGGTGGCCGGCAGCCGGTACGGAACGGTGGCAGTTGGGGCGACTATTCCGGCATTCTAGATGGCAGCAATTCTTCTTTGCTCTGGACCAGCACCTTCGCTTTTTCCCAGCTTCCCCATGCCATCGACCCTCCGGGCGGTTTTGTTGCCAACAGCAACAACCCGCCCTGGACCTCGACTATCCCTTCTACTGCCACCAACGATTTCGCCAAATTTCTGGCCAAAGCTGAAGCCTATGTCTCGCCGCAGTTCATGGATCTGCGGCCACAAAACGGCGCGTCCTTTTTGCAGTCAAACAACAGCTTGTCAGTTGCACAAGTCCTTACAGGCAAAGAATCAACGCGCATGCTGCTTGCCGATCGCGTGCTGCCCGATCTCATCAGCGCCGCCTCCGGCAACCCTGCAGCCCAAGCGGCAGTCACGGTCCTCTCGGCTTGGGACCGCACCTCCGATTCCGCGAGCGTGGGCGCGGTGCTGTTCGAGGCGTGGTGGGCTCTCCTCACCGGGCAAGCCCCGGCAAATCAATGCGCCCTTTCGCTCCCGCCCGTTGCGCTGGACAACACAATCAATTTCTATTCCCCTCATCCCCAATTTAGGGTTGCCTGGGATCCAAATTTTCCGCTGACGACGCCGAATGGCTTGGCCAATCCGGCGGCGACAGTCAACTATCTGATTTGTGCGGACACGCTAGTGCAGAAGGCGTATGCGGCGAGTGGCGGCCGTAACGTGCCGTGGGGCGCCG
>JAFMSB010000290.1 GCA_017353815.1 Methylocapsa sp.
CGGTTCTTTGCACCAGGCGCATCCGTTGCAGTTGTGGATTTGGGCAGAGAAGCGCTCTCCGCCTTGCACCTGCAAGGAGTTACGTGCTCGCAATTTTGCTGCCGCGCCGCGCTCGACTAAGAACCGCGCCGCCTAAACTAAGAACCACTGGAGAAAACCTTTGGCCCAAGAGTCGCCCGCTCGCATTGGAATAAAACAAATTCAACCAGTTGGCAGTTTCAAGAGCCTGGCGCAACCGGGCGCCTTCCGTCAGCCCATGGCCATTCCGGATGCTCAGGATGTGATGAGCGCACCAAGGCGCGGGATGACGTCCGGAGATTTCGTAGTCGGGGTAGAGCTGGCGGAACGGCCCATTTTTCCCGTCGATATTGCCATTGCCGATAAGAACCCGATGGTGCTGCACGCGCTCGAAGCGCTTCTGTCGCACGATGAGCGCTTTAACCTCGTGGCCATCGAAAGCGATGGCGCGCGGCTCTTAAAGTCTTTGGCCTGCCAGAAGGCGAGTCTCGCGGTGATCGGCTGGGAGCTGCCGCCCTTGCGCGCTCCCGAGATTTTGCAGGCGCTCGCCCGGCGCCCTGAAGCACCCAAGGTCGTCGTTTACAGCGGCACACGCAATCCGGCAGCGCCGTCCGAAACATTGCGGCTTGGCGGCGCCGGTTTTGTGAGCAAGCTTTCTCCTCCCGAAAGACTACTCGAGGTGTTTGCGGCGGTTGCCGCAGGCGATATGGTGTTCCCTTTTATCGATATTCAAAAGGCCCGTCAGGACCCTATCACGAGCCTCACGCAGCGCGAGCGCGATCTCCTTGCTGCCCTCGAAACAGGCCAAAGCAATGCCCAGCTCGCGCGGGAGTTCGGCGTTTCCGTGAACACGGTTAAATTTCATCTGCGAAATCTCTTTGGCAAGCTTGCGGTCCGCAACCGCACCCAAGCGATCTGCTTTTACCTTGAAAGCAAGCGTTGAAAGGCGGCCATCGTTTGCAGGGCTTCGCCGAAAGGGAGCCCGGCGCAGATCTGCGTCCGCTGGCACAGAGAGCAGGGCTTGTTGATGCGGCCCCGCGGCGCTAGAAGCAGCACGTGGCGTTCGTCCCGGTAGCTCAGCAGGATAGAGCGGCGGTTTCCTAAACCGTAGGCCAGGGGTTCGAGTCCCTTCCGGGACGCCAATCGAATTCTCAGGCGCGACCCGGCCCCGCAAATGAAAAGCACAAATCCTGGCGATCGAGAGTCCGGCATCGCGCGGCGGGCGTTCGATATATGCGAGCTGCTCCAAGGGACGGCCGCCGAGCGCTACGCTCTTTATAGCCAATACCTCAATCCGATGATGGTGCGGGTTTTGCGCACGCTCGGCTTCGACGTGGGCTTTCAATCCGCTCGCGGTCAATACCTCTTCGACCAGTCCGGCAGCCGTTACCTAGATCTTTTGAGTGGCTTTGGCGTCTTCGGGATCGGCCGCAATCATCCCCTGGTCCGGGAGACGCTGACCAAGGTCCTCGCAGCCGATCTCGCCAATCTGGTGCAGCTCGATGTGTCCCTTCTCGCGGGCCTTCTCGCCGAGCGCTTGCTTCGGTTTGTTCCTTTTCTCGACAGGGTCTTTTTCGCCAATTCCGGCGCGGAGGCGGTCGAGGCGGCGATCAAATTCGCCCGGCGTGCCACGGGGCGGCCGGGTATCGTCTATTGCGATCACGCCTTTCATGGTCTCACCTATGGCGCATTATCCGCAAACGGCGATCCGATTTTCCGCGAGGGCTTCGGGCCTTTGCTGCCTGGCTTTGCTTGCATTCCCTTCAACGATCTCGCTGCTCTCGAAAAAGCCTTGTCGGGGCGCAATGCGGCGGCCTTTCTCGCCGAGCCGATACAGGGCAAGGGCGTAAACATTCCGGACGAATTCTATCTCCGCAGCGCCCAGGCTTTATGCCGCAAATACGGGACCTTGTTTGTTGCCGATGAAATTCAGACCGGGATCGGCCGCACGGGACGCTTTCTGGCGATCGAGCACTGGGGAGTCGAGCCCGACATGGTTTTGCTTGCCAAGACTCTCTCCGGAGGTCACGTGCCGGCGGGCGCCGTCTTGGCCCGCAAGGCGATCTTCGACAAAGTTTTCGACCGGATGGAGCGTGCGGTCGTTCACGGCTCGACTTTCGGAAAGAACGATCTTGCAATGGCGGCAGGGCTTGCCGCCCTCGAGGTCATCGAAACGGAGCGGCTTGTCGAAAGAGCTGCACGGCTTGGCGGGCGGCTCCTTGCCGCTTTTGAGGCGATGGCAGGACGCTACGAGTTATTGCGCAAGGTGCGGGGAAAGGGCCTCATGATTGGGATCGAATTCGGCCCGCCTCAATCGATGAAGCTGAAGGCGGCCTGGTCGCTCCTCGAGGCGGTGAATGCCGGGCTATTCTGCCAGCTCATCACGATTCCTTTGTTCAAGGACCACAAAATTCTGTGCCAGGTCGCAGGCCATGCGAGCCACACCATTAAGTTGCTTCCGGCTCTCATCATCACGGAGGCCGATTGTGCCTGGATCGAGAAAGCGTTCGATGCCGTGATCACCGATAGCCACCGGGTGCCGGGCGCGGTTTGGTCCTTGGGCAAGACCCTTGCCGGGCATGCGATGAAAAACCATGGGGCAAGGTAAAAAAAATTCTGGGCTGCCGCGTAAACCCGCATGCCTTAGCCGGCGCGCGCCGCGGCATCACGGCAATCGTACAAGCCGTGTTACTGTCAAGAGATTTAGAATAATGCTATAAAGCTGCGGAACCGCCGCAGCAAGGCAACACCGGCTGCCCCCGGGCTAAGGCAAAGCAAGCGCAACGAAGCGCACTTCCCCTTGAGCGTTGGCGACGAGCAGCAGCGCCGACTTCTTTCCGCTGCTTTTCAGCCCGGCAAGCTTCTTGGCGATATCGGCTGGCTCCTTGACGGGCTCCTGATCGATTTCCATCAGCACATCGCCGGGCCGGATGCGCTTTTCCGCAGCGTTCGAGTCCGGATCGACGTTTGTGATGACGGCTCCCGAGGCGACCGAACCCTTGATGTCAAAGCGCTGCCTCAGATCCTCAGTGAGCCTTGAAAACTCCATGCCAAGCGCCGTTTCGACAGGGCCCGCAGGCGCTTTCATGTCGGAATCGCCGGGCTTGCCCCCGAGTGCCGCATGCTTCTCATTCTCTTCCAGGCGGCCGAGCTTGATCGTCTTGGTGACCGGCTTGCCGCCCCGCATCACGACGATTTCGACCTCTTTGCCGACGGGCGATGCGGCGACGATCTTGGGCAGATCGCGCGACTCTTTGATCTCCGTCCCGTCAAATTTGACGATAACGTCTCCCGCCTTGATTCCCGCCGCCTTGGCTGGCCCCTTATCGTCGGTGCCTGCAACAAGCGCACCCTTAACATTGCCAAGATTGAGGCTTTCGGCAATCGTTTCGTCGATGTTTTGGATGCGCACGCCAAGCCAGCCGCGCCGCGTCTCGCCATATTTTTGCAGCTGTTCGATGACGGGCAAGACCGTTGCGG
>JAFMSB010000037.1 GCA_017353815.1 Methylocapsa sp.
CCGCAATGGCCGCATCGCCCGAGTCTGTCAGGGAAAGGGCAGGGGAGAAGGACGGCCGGATCGTTGTCAAATCCGCGCTCGCGACCATGGGCACGCCGGAATATTTCACCCGTTTCGATGCGGTTAAGCCAAGCGAGCTTTTAAAACGCAAGGCGATGATGGGCGACGATCCCGCTTTGCCCAAAATGCCTGCCGCGCCCGCGCTTTTCGACTTTTTCCGGCTTCGGTTTGCGCCCGCCCAAGCGAGCCATCTTTTGCAGAGCGCCAATCTCGCGCTGAAGGCGGGCGTCGATGAAAAAGGCGTGCTCGCATGCCTCTTGCACGACATCTCCATGGTTGGCCTCCTCCAGACCGATCACGGCTATTGGGGCGCGCAGCTGATAGCGCCTTATGTAGACGAAGAGGTCGCCTTCGCGGTGCGCTATCACGAGGCCCTGAGGTTCTTCCCTGACCCTGACGCGGGCTATAAATATCCGCAGGCCTATATCGATCTCTTCGGCGAGGAATATGAGCCCGAGCCCTACCTTCGCGCCGACTACGAATATGCGCGCGCCCACAAATGGTACGGCATGGCGCGGATGATCACGCTCAACGATATATATTCCTTCGATCCCAATGCGAAGGTCGAACTCGAGACGTTTACCGACATCGTGGGCCGCCACTTCCGCCAGCCGGAGGAAGGATTGGGGTTTGATAACTCCCCCGTCGCGCATATGTGGCGCTCGATGATCTGGCCGCGCAATTTCTTGTGAACGGCAGCCGGGCCCAGCTCGATCTAAGCCCTGAGATGCCCATCCGCACACAACGGGCGCCGGCCACTGCCCCGCGCTTTTAACACATAGGGTAACAAGCTCCCTCTGAACGGGGTGCGCGAATTCGCGCGCCGTGCTTCAAATGAATTGGCCGCTCGACGATATCCTCGAACAAAAAGATGAACTGGAACATGCCCGAAAAACAAATCTCAGTTGATTATTTCGGCATGATGTATGACAATATAGCATTAACGACTATTACCTCGCTTTAGCTTCGGCCGATGCAAAAGCTCAGCAAGGTCGGTCCGTATAACAGGTACGACGGTAAAGTGGGAACAAGATGGGCAACTGTCCGGGTTCTGCCGCTTGGGTTAACAGCAAGACCGTAGTTGAGTTTCTGCTGGAAGAGAACGCGCAAGACGCTTATCCGCGCGAGCTTGCCTGGATGCGGGACAAACTGCCCAAAAGCATCGAAGTGCGCCGTCAAATGTTCCGATCTCGAGAGGATCAGTCAATTGACATGACGCTTGCGGGTTTCACATACCTCTTGGCCTGCCGCCGCTGGCCTGAGGGTGGCTATTCGCCGGATGAATATGATGCGATTGCCATGAGCGCGGGCGAGGTTTTCCCCGCAATGTTAGAGCGTGAAAGAGTCAGGTTGACCGGTGCGCGTCGAGCAGATGAGCGCCGCGATGAGGGCAGGCAGCAGCTGGTTCCGGCCGGAGTCATTAGTTGGCCCCGGCATTGAGCTGCAGCCCGATTCGGACGGAATAGCTCGTAGAGTTTGCGCTACACTTAATTTCTTCCGGAGCTCATGAACTCGCGGCCGGTGCAATACCGCAGACGAGGGGGCTTTCAACGTTTTGGGAATAGTCCGGCGATATGCCGAGCATTTAAGCCAACCTCAACCCATGTTGGAGCATCCTGATCCGATGAATCGTCCGTCTAGTTGTACGCCACAACGCTTCCGGTCACCGGCGAGCGGCACACCATCTCTTTGCAATCATCATCCAGAATATTGTTTCCGATTAATACTTCCGATGATCCTTCAGGAACCGGTGTCAAGGTTTGAGTCGCGAAGCTTGACTCGGAATGAGTGATCAATTGCGACCCTATCGCCGAGCCAGTTTGTGAATCGACGTTTTTTGCCCAGGGGTAGGCCGAGCGCAGCTGCATTTTTTTCCACATTCGCGGGAACTTCCCAGCGCGGGGAATGCCAAAACGACTTCACCGCCGCAGGTCATGGATTCAGCTGAGCATCCGCCACTCTAGTCGAGCGTCTCGCGATAGAACCAGGTTGCGATCGCCATCGCCGCAAGCGTAAAGAGCGCAAGCGGCCAGATCTCCGGCACGATGTCGGGAAAATCATTTCCCTTGAGCAGCAGCCCGCGCACGATTCGTATCGCATGTGTGGTGGGAAATATCTCGCCGACCCATTGTGCCCAAGCCGGCATCCCCTTGAACGGGAACATGAATCCGGAGAGGAAAATCTGCGGCAGGAAGGTAAATTGAACAAACTGGACCGCCTGCATTTGGTTTGCCGAAAGGATCGAGATCGTGATCCCGAGAGCGAGATTTCCGGCGATGAAGAGCCCGAGCGCCATCAAGAGCAAAAGCACCGAGCCGCGGACCGGCAGCTGGAAAACCAGGGTTGCGGCAATGAGAATGAGCACGACCTGCAAATAGCCGACGGCGATATAGGGCACGACCTTGGCGAGCATGACCTCGATCGGCCGCACCGGCATCGCGAGCAGATTTTCGAGCGTGCCGCGCTCGCGCTCGCGAGTCATCGACAACGCCGTCACAAAAAGCGTCGAAAAAATCAAGACAATGACGATTAGCCCCGGAACGACATTGAGCACGGTCAACCGCTCGGGATTGTAGCGGGCATGAACAATGATCTGGAACGCTTGCGCCGGCGCTTGCGCTTGGCGGATTGGCGGCAGATCACGGTCAAGGGCCGCCGACAAGGCCGGGAGCGCCGCGGTGGCATTGGCCACGGCGATGGGATCGCTCGCATCCGCATCAATGAGAATTGCGGGCGCCTCGCCACGGTCAACCGAGCGGTCGAAATCTGGAGGAATGCTAATGACAAACAGAAGCTCGCCCCGCGCGAGAGCGCATTCGGCTTCGGCTTCGGAGGAAAGCACGGCGATGTCGTAATAGCCGGTGTTTTTGAGCGCGGCCAAGAGCGAGCGCTCGTATTTCGAATGATTTACCGAAAGCACCCCGGCCGGGAGATTCTTTGGGTCGGTATTCACCGCATAGCCGAACAGGAAAAGCTGCATCATCGGCAGGGCAATGATGAAGCGCAGCGTTATCGGATCGCGGATGATTTGCAGCCATTCCTTGCGTAGCAGGGCACCGAACCGCTTGAAAGAGAACGCTTTCAAGTTTCTTCGCTTCTTGCGCTGAGTGATCTGCAGCCACTCCTTGCGCAGAAGGGTCATAAACCTCTTGTAGGAGAACGCTTTCACGCTTCGTCTCTTTTCGCGCTCAGCATATGAATGAAGACGTCTTCGAGCCGCGGCTCGGTCTCGTGCCAGGACAGGGCGGCGTATTCGCTTGACCGGATTGCCTTTTCGAGCGCCGTGCGCTCCGTGCCTGCGACGCGCAACGCATGCCCGAAAACCGCCGCCGCCTCGATTCCTTTGGTGCGGCGGAGCTGCCGCGCGGCCGCGTCCAAATCGCTGCCCGCCGCCTCGAATATGATGATCCCCGAGCGGCTCGAAACTTCATAGGCGCGGCCTTGGACGACGATGCGGCCATTGGCAAGATAAACGATGCGGTTGCACCTCTCCGCCTCGTCCATGTAGTGGGTCGAGACCAGCACAGTCAGGCCCTCGCCCGCCATGTCGTGGATCAGATCCCAGAAGTCGCGCCGCGCCTTGGCATCCACCCCAGCCGTCGGCTCGTCGAGCAAAAGGAGCTTTGGCCCGTGCAAGACGCAGGCGGCAAGCGCAAGCCGCTGCTTCCATCCGCCCGAAAGCTCTCCCGTCAACTGGCCGGCGCGGCTCGTGAGCCCCATCCGGTCCATGATCCCAGTCACGGACTCGCGCGGATCCGGCATCTGGTAGACATTTGCAACCAGGTCGAGATTCTCGCTGACCGTCAGATCCTCATAATAACTGAATGTCTGAGTCATATAGCCTGCCTCGCGCCGGATCAGCACGGCCTCGCGCATGATGTCGTGGCCAAGGCAAGTGCCGCTCCCCCCATCCGGGAGAAGCAGGCCGCAGAGCATCCGGATCGTGGTGGTCTTGCCGCTGCCATTGGCGCCGAGAAAGCCGCAGATTTCGCCTGCCTTCACTTGCAAATCGAGACCATCGACGACCCTGCGCGCGCCAAAGCTTTTCTTCAGGCCATGAACATCGATCACGAGATTCATCATTGCGGCCCGCCCGTCGCCGCTGGCCGCACTTCGAGGGGCTGGCCCGGGTTGAGCAGGGAAGCCTGTTGTGGCAGCGGCCTTGCCTCGATCCGGTACACAAGTTTTGCCCGGCTCGACTCGCTGTAGATGACCGGAGGGGTGTATTCGGCCTGGGGCGAAATGAAGGAGATGGTGGCGGTCAAACCCTTCGGGCAGCTATCGCAGGAAAGCGCAACCTTCTCGCCATAATGGAGCGTGGCGAGCGCTGCCTCGGGTACAAAGAAGCGCACGAAAATATTTTCGGGCGGCAGAAGCGAGACCACTGGCCCCCCGGCGGGGAGCGTCTCGCCAGGGCGGGCAAGAACATCGGCAACGACGCCTGCGGCGGGTGAGCGGACGTGGCGCTGGTCGAACCGCCACTTCGCCATGGCAATGGCCGCGCGCGCGGCCCCCACAGCCGCGTTTTGCGCCCGAATTTCGGCCTCGCGCCCAAGCGGTGCGCGCATCTGCGTCAGCGCGGCTTCGAGGGCTTGCACCTTGGCGCTGGCGGACCGCACATCGGCCCGCTGCTGATCGACGAGCTGGGCCGGGACAGCCCGGTACTTCAGGAGATTCTCGTAGCGATTGAGATCGAGCTGGAGCTTGTCGCGGGTTGCCTGCGCATCGGCGAGATTCGCCTGCGCCTGCTCGATCTCGGTTAGTTTGCCGCCGGATTGAAGATTGGCGAGCTGGCGTTCGGCTTGCGCGAGCTGGCGGGAGGCCTGATCAAGGGCCGCCCGATCGGCTTCGTCGTCTTGATCGAAGAGCGGCGCCCCGCAAGTAACTTGGGAGCCGCGTTCGACCGAGACGGAGGTGAGGAGACCGGCGAGAGTGGGACCAACCTTGACGAAGTCGGCCTCGGCATAGCCTTGCCATGCGCTTGGCCCGGCAGTGCGGGCGTGCCACCACCACAGAGCGCCGGCCATAGCCAAAATTGCGGCGGCAAGAATGATGCGCCCTATCACGGATCTGACCCTATGCAGCGATGCTTTCTTGTTGCAATTAGCCCTTCCGGCCGCAGCCGGGACCCCCCGCTCGGATCGGTCCGCGAAAACGATCTGACCCGGTTGCCGTTTCGGCTGAATATCGAAAGCACGCAATGAGCAAAAGGAGCCAATTATGCGGCAGTTTTTGATCCTGCTTGGTGTGCTCTTAATTGCCGCCGGACTTTTATGGCCTTGGCTGGGCTGGGCCGGTCACCTGCCGGGCGATATCATCATCCGGCATAAGAATTTCACCTTTTATTTTCCGCTCGTAACCGGGATTGTGGTCAGCATCGTGCTCTCGCTTCTGTTCTGGTTCATCAACCGGTGATGCAGGACGGCTGCAGGGCCGGCAATGCGAGATGGCGGGGCAGACGAAACGCATCCTCACATTCCCGTGCGTGCGATTGCTTGCTCGGCCTCTTCGACCGCTTCAGGGCACCCCACATGAATCCAGAGGCCATCAAGCCTTTGGCCGAATAAGCGCCCCTTTCCTTCCGCCTCCAAAAAGAAAGGCGTTAGCGGAAAAACCTTTGGCCTCTTGCCTTCGAAAAGCCCCGGCTTGGCGATGCCGATCCCCGTATAAACAAAGGGTGCAACCTCTCCCTCGGCCCGCTTCTTAAGGCGCCCATCCTGGGCCAGGTGGAAATCGCCCAAGGAATCAACCCCAACACTCGTTGCAACAGTTGCGACGAGGAGGAGGATGTCCATTTGCTCCGGGTTCCATCTCGCCGCAAGAGCGCGCAGATTATCGCCCGGCCCTTCAAGCCAGAAAGCATCGGTATTGGCGATAAAAAAAGGTCCTGGGCCGAGATGAGGGAGCGCTTTGGCAATCCCCCCGCCTTGGCCAAGAAGGCCTTCGCGTTCGTCCGAAATGATAACCCGCGGCGCTTCTCTTGGTTTAAGATGCTCTTCAATCTGGCTCGCGAGATGATGCACGTTGACGATTGCCGTGCCTAGGCCCGCCGAGGCGAAGCGGTCGAGCGTATAGTCGATGAGCGCCTTTCCAGCTACTTTGATCAAAGGTTTGGGCCGGTCCTCGCTCAATGGCCGCATGCGCGTGCCGAGTCCCGCGGCGAAAACCATAGCTTTGTCTGGCATAAACATCATACTGGGCGGCACCCATTTTTCCGTTCACGCGCCGTTTTCTTCCGCAGCATGACGTTGAGAATCCGCATCAAGGAGCCGTGGCAGATGTTTCCCATACCAATGGGCGAGCTCCATCATGGCCGGATGACGGAGGTCAAGGGCGAGATACTTTTCGACACGGGGCAGATGGGCAAGATATTGCGGCTTGCGGTCGCGCTCATCGAGCCTCGCAAATATCCCTAGGATTTTCGTTGCGCGTTGCGCTCCCAAAATCGCATAGGCACGCAAGAACGAAGCGACGTCAAACCCTGGGTCCGCCTCGCCGCGAAGCCGCGCGTAATAGGCAAGAAGCTTCATCTCAAGCTCTTGCGGAACAGAAACACGTGCATCTTGCAGGAGCGAAACCACATCGTATGCAGGATGGCCCAGGACACAATCTTGGAAGTCCAAAACGCCAACTTTGGCAATTCCTTCGCGCTCAGGAAGCCAAAGGAGGTTTGGCGAATGATAATCGCGCAACGTCCAAACGCGCGGCGGGGGAAGAATCTCTTGGAGGGCCTGCCTCCAAAGATTGAGAAAAGCCGCCTTGACGGCCGGGGGTAGCTCGGCGCAAGCGACATAAGGCGCGTACCAATCGAGCAGCAGTTCCGCCTCGATTAGCAGCGCATCGATGTCGTAGTCGGGTATCGTAAGACACTCGCCATTGATCGGGAGCGATTCGGGAAGATCCGCGCCATGGAGATGCGCGAGCGCGGCGAGCGCCGCGGAAAAACGCTCTTCGATAGCATCACCCTCGGCCGCGACGGGCTCAGAGCCCAAATCCTCGATGATCGCGAGTCCGGCTTCAAGATCACAGGCATAAACTTCCGGAGCGGAGATTCCCTCCGCGCGCAGACGGCGGGCAATGGCGACAAATGGCCTTATGTTTTCGGCCAGCTTGGCGATCGCGCTATAGGATTTTCCATAGCGGATTGCCGGCCCGTCGGCTCGCGGCAGGGAACACATCAAAATCGCTGTTTGGCCATCCGGCTTGATGATGCGCTCATAGCTGCGAGTCGATGCATCGCCTTGCATTTCCTCCCGCTTGGCGCTCTGCCAGCCGCTTTGTTCGAGAATTTCGTGGACCGCTTTGGCGTGGGCGAGGCGGGCAGCAAAAGATCCTGTCCCGGCCAGCGTCACAGTGCGGTATTCAAAGCCGCGGCTCGTATCGAGGCCAAATGCGATGTCTAGCTTAGAGGGGCAAAGAAAATCGCCCGCGCGCTCTGGCCATTCGACGAGCACCAGCGCGCCTTGGCTTGCCTCCTCGAAGCCCAGCTCGACGATATCCCCCGGCCGTTCGATGCGGTAAAAGTCGGCATGAAGGATCGGAAAATGGATCCCCTCATAGGATTGCATGAGGGTGAAAGCTGGACTTGGCACCTCGAGCTCGGGGTCGCCTACAAGCAGACGAATGAGCGCGCGCGCAAAGGCCGTCTTTCCCGTGCCGAGATCCCCTGAGAGGGTGACGAAGTCCCCGGCGCCGGTGAAGCTCGCAACATCAGCCGCCAATTCCGCGATCTGGCTCTCGCCTTGCAGCTCCCGGCGCCAGACCGCTTCGGAAGCGTGTGGCTGGATTAAATCCGATCGCATCGCGCTCGCTCTCGCCTAAGCCGCCCTGCGCTCTCAGCTTTTTCCTCCCGCGGGAAAGATGCAAGTGACAAATGTCTTTTTCCCCGGCACAGAGTCGATTTCGACCCGACCGCCATGCAATTCGACAAAGGAGCGCACGATTGAAAGCCCAAGTCCTGCCCCCCGGTGCCGCGAGCCGGCTGTATAGGTCCTAAACCGGTCGAAAACATGGTCCCGGATCGCGGCGGGAATGCCGCTTCCGTGGTCAGTGACACGGAAATAGATGCTGCCGTCTTTTCTCGCCGCCGTAAGGCCAATGCTTTGGCCGGGAGAGGAAAAACCGATTGCATTCGTCAGAAGATTGAAAAGAATTTGGCGCATACGGCGGCCATCGGCGCGAAAGGTGCCGATGTTGTTGCTGGTTGCGGCGACAAGCCGCAGCGATGCCTCGGCGAGGCGATCCGCAACGTCATTCGCTGCGGCGCGGATTAATTGCGCAATATCGACGTCCTCCAGGGAAAGTTCGATCGCGTCGGCATCGATTGACGCAAGGTCGAGAATATCGTCAATGAGGGCAAGTAGCGCCGCCGATGATTTGGTCACATAACCCGCATACTCGCGCTGTTTGGCGTTGAGCCCGCCGATTGCGGGGTCCCCGAGCAATTGGATGAAGCCAGTAATGTTTGTTAGAGGCGATCGCAACTCATAGGAGACATGATGGACGAAATCGTTTCGCAGGCGTTCCGCATCGAGCAAGGCTTGGTTGCGCTCGATCAATGCCTCATTGCGCTCGGTCAGCGCCCGCTCGATATTTACACTGGCGGTCATGTCGGTGAAGGTCAACAGGGCCGAACCATCGGGGAGCGGCGCGGCAGCGCAATCGAGAACGGATCCATCGCGGCGTGCGAGACGCCGTTCAAACCCGACCCGCTCTTCGGGCAAGCCAGCGATAGCGCCGCGCAGCGCCGCCCAGCTCTCCTCGTCGGCATAAAGCGGCGCGCAAAGCCGTGCCACGCGATCGATATGCGGTTGACCGGTAAGATCCTCCGGATCGAGCGACCATAAGGCGGCAAAGGCGGGGTTGAGAAACTTTAGGCGGCCGTCGCTGCCAAACACTGCGACGCCTTCCCGCAAAGCATCAAGGGTTTCGGTTTGGACGCGCATCGAGGCCTTATACTGCGAAGCAAGGCGGTAGCGCTCGGTTACGTCGTCGAAGAGATACGTTACGCCGCCTTGCGCATTAGGGCCGATGCCAGCGCGCAAAGTCCGCCCGTCCGGCAAAAACCAAACCTGGTCCTCGGTTTCGAGAGATTGATAGGCGCCAAACAGTGCCAACTTCCACGCCCGGAAATCGGCCTCCTCGGGCAGAAGCCGCGCTGCCCGCAGGCGGTCGAGAATCTCGGAATCGGTGGGCTTTTCATCGAGCCAGGCTTGGTCAAGCGCCCAAAGCTGGCAATAGGCGGTGTTCGAAAATATGAGCCGCTTTGACCCATCGAAAATGGCGACCGCCGTCGCGAGCTGGTTGAGCGTGCGCTGATGCGCTTCGCTTTGCTGATCGAGGCTTGCGCGCAAGGACTCAAGTTCCGAAACATCTACGGCCATCCCTGCGGAGCTGGCGCCTGCCGGTGTATCCACAATCTCGAGCATCCGGCGTTTGCCCGCAACGATTGCTGGAGCCCGGCCCCGCCAAACCTTCCCTTCCTTGCGCGATACCGCGCCCGCCTCCCGGGCCAGGCTTTCAACAAGTTCAGTCCCTTGAGAAACCGCGGCTTCTTGATCATTGGCCTCCACCGCGCGGGCATAGGCGGGGTTAACCCAAGCGAGTTTGCCCCTGCCGTCGCGCACCCAGGCGGGAAAAGGCACCGCATCGAGCAGGGAACGAATCGCCTGCAGTTGCTCGCGCGTTGCTTCTTGGGGCGATTGGAGTCCCGGGGCATCAAGATGCTCTCCCGGGACCACCCTGATGCGCACGACTGCAATTGCGCCAACCGGCCGGCCTTCGATATCGAGCAAGCGTCCATCGAGGCTCGCCGCCTTCATCCAAAACGGCAGACCTCGCTCCCGCAGTTGTGCCGCGGAATCTTCAAGTTTCAGTGCCGTTTCCGGGGCAAGCCACGCCCGGAAGTCGAGAATCGCGCGCGGATCCTTTTCCCTTGCGATGAGACCCGCGTTCTCTTCGATCTGGGGCTCCTTGCCGGCATCGCTCCAGGCTATGGTGACCTGGGGTTCCGAGGCCAATAACGCTTCTGCCCAGCCGAGCCTCGCCTGCATTCCCGCAAGCCGGGAAAAAAGCTCGGCCTCCTTCCCGGCCCAGCGCCGCCACCGGAAAAAATGGAAGGCTGCGGCAAGCGCCAAAGAGGCCGCGAGCCCGGCCGCCAGCGCGAACTGCGCCG
>JAFMSB010000291.1 GCA_017353815.1 Methylocapsa sp.
AGCATGAAACGCACCATAGTTATGACAGCCATGGCTGGCAGCCTGCTCATCGCCGGCACCTGTTTCGCGCAGCAACGTCAGATGGAAACAGTGCCGTTTCAGATGGACAAACAGGACATAAAGGCACTGCAACAGAAGCTGGACCAGCAAGGATTCAAAGTCGGGCCAGCGGATGGCAATTGGGGATCGAGAACGGAGCGAGCCCTGAAAGAGTTCCAGCAAAAGAACAACCTGCAAGCAACTGGAAAGCTCGACACTCAGACTTTGGCGGTCCTTGGAATTAACATGTCCGCGCAGGGCGCGAACGAAGCTGCGCCGAATGCCACTGAGCAATCCGGTACGCAGACCTATACCGGCAGCAGCTCGAGCAGCGATTACAAATCTGGCAGAAGTGCAAACCAACCAGAAAATCAACAACAGGAGGCACCACCACCTTCTTCCGGAGGCAATAACATGAGCTCGCCCGAAACCAACTCAGACAGCCAGGACTGAAACCCGGCTCGGCTACCGGCAATAAGGCGGCACATGCCGGCGGGATAACGCGAAACGCGGCGCGCCGCACCGCCTCCGGGCTGGATCATAACCTCATTGCAGCGTCTTTCTCGGGTCAACGGCATCGCGCACCGCTTCGCCAATAAACACAAGCAGGGAGAGCATCAAGGCGATGACCACAAAGCCGGTTATGCCAAGCCAGGGGGCCGCGAGATTCGATTTGCCTTGCAAGAGGAGCTCGCCCAGGGATGGAGAGCCCGGCGGCAGGCCGAAGCCCAAAAAATCAAGTGCCGTCAAAGTGGTCACGGAACCGTTCAGCACAAAGGGCAGAAAAGTCAAGGTCGCAACCGTCGCATTGGGCAGCACGTGGCGCAGAATGATGCGCATGTTGGATAGCCCCAGGGCCCGTGCGGCGTTCACATACTCGAAGTTGCGCGTGCGCAGGCATTCGGCCCGCACCACGTGAACGAGACGCACCCAAGAGAACAAAAGTAAGACGCCGAGCAAAACGAAAAATCCCGGCGTGATGACCGCGGAAATAATAATAAGCAGATAAAGCTCGGGAAGCGAGGACCACACTTCGATAAGCCGCTGAAAGATGAGATCGGTCCAGCCGCCAAAATAGCCTTGGATCGCGCCCGCCGTAATGCCAATCAGAGAGGAAATGCTAGCAAGCGTGAGACCGAACAGGATCGAAATGCGAAAACCATAAAGCAGCCGGGCGAGAACATCGCGCCCCTGATCGTCGGTGCCAAGCCAGTTCCATTCGATATCGCTGCAGGTGCCATCCGGCCGCTTGTCATAACGCAACACGGCGGCCCGGCATTGGGCCTCGGTAAGCAGCCAGGTGGGCGGCGACGGCGCGGGCACGGGCAATTGGCGGTTGATCGTTTTGTAGGAGTAACGGACCGGAGGCCACAGCATAAAGCCGTGGCCGCTGATTTCCTTGGCGATCACGGCGTCGCGGTAGTCCGTCTCCGCCAAAAACCCGCCGAATTTCTCTTCCGGGTAGTCGCGGAAGACTGGAAACAGAAGCTCGCCCTTATAGAGGACGAGGAGCGGCCGGTCGTTAGCGATGAACTCGGAAAAAAGCGAAACCGTAAAGAGGAAAAGAAAGATCCAAAAAGACCAGTAGCCCCGCTTGTTTGCCTTAAAATTCGTCAGCCGGCGCCGGTTGATGGGGCTCAGACGAAGCAGCGGGCGCCTCTCGTCCAATAAAGTACGGGCCGTGGCAACGCTCCCATTGGGAAAGGACGCGCGCATGCCTAGACTTCCCGCGTCTCAAAATCGATCCGCGGATCGATCCACATATAGGTGAGATCCGAAAGCAGATTCACGATGAGGCCGAGCAAAGCAAAAATATAGAGATCGGCGAAAACGACGGGATAATCCCGGTTGACGATCGATTCGAAAGACAACAAGCCAAGCCCGTCGAGCGAAAAGATTGTCTCGATCAAAAGCGAAGCGCCGAAAAAGGCCGCTACGAACGCGCCGGGAAAACCCGCGACGACAATCATCATGGCATTGCGGAACACGTGACCATAGAGCACGCGCCGCTCGCTCAAGCCCTTCATCCTTGCGGTCTGAACATATTGCTTGGCAATCTCATCGAGGAAGGAGTTTTTGGTGAGAAAAGTGGAGGTCGCAAAGGCGCCGAGCGTCATTGAGGCGACGGGCAAAGTGATATGCCAGAAATAATCCTTGATTTTGGCAAGCACCGAAAGCTGATCCCAGTTCTCGGAGGTTAAGCCGCGAAGCGGAAAAATCTGCCAGAACGAACCGCCGCAAAAAAGGACGATCAAAAGAATGGCGAAAAGAAAGCTCGGGATCGCATAGCCCGTGATGACCACGGCCGAGGACCAGACGTCGAAACGCGAACCGTCGCTTACGGCTTTTTTGATGCCGAGCGGAATCGAGATCGCATAGGAGAAGAGCGTCATCCAAAGCCCAAGCGAGATCGAGACCGGCAGTTTCTCCTTGATGAGCTGCAGAACCGGCACATCGCGGAAATAGGAACGGCCAAAATCGAACACCGCGTAATTTTTGACCATGAGGAAAAAGCGCTCATAGGCCGGCTTGTCAAAGCCGAACTGCTTTTCCAGCTCGGCAATGAATTTCGGATCGAGCCCCTGCGCGCCGCGGTATTTGGAGGAGAGTTCCCCGCCGCCGGTGTTGCCGATTTCGCCGCCTCCGCCGAATCGCGAGGTCGCTCCGGCCTCGACGCCCTGCAGCTGGGCCAGAATGCGCTCGACCGGGCCTCCCGGCGCGAATTGCACAATGACAAAGTTGATGATGAGGATTCCAAAGAGCGTCGGAATCATAAAGAGAAGGCGGCGGGCGATATAGGCAAGCATAAAGCGCCTTTCAGCGGCCCGGCAATTGCAGCCGCTTGGCTTTTTCCGCGTCGTGCCACCAAGTGGATACGACGCCCATGTCATATCTTGGGCCCCGTCCCGGCTGGCCGAAAATATCCCAATAGGCGACGAGATGATTGGGCTTGTTCCACATCGGCACCCAATAATGTCCCGCGCGCAGGATGCGGTCGATTGCGCGGCAGATAAAGGTCAGCTCCTCTCTTGTCGATGCGACCAGCGCCTTTTCGATCAGGACATCGACGGCTTTGTTAGCAATACCGGAGACATTGCGGGAGCCCGGAAGATTGGCCGCTTCCGAGCCGAAGGAGGAGCGCATGCCTTCTCCCGGCGTGAGGCCGAGGCCGAAGCGCGAGGTCACGATGTCGTAATCGAAATCGTCGAGGCGCCGCTTGTATTGTGCGGCATCAACCATCCGATAGCGCGCCGCGATGCCAAGCAGCTTCAAATTGTTGATGAAAGGCGCGGTGTGCGGCTGCAAGGCATTGTCGAAGTCGAGAAACTCGATCTCGAAAGGGGTGCCGTCCGGCAAGGCGAGAGCGGTTCCCGTGCGCTTGCAGCCGGCATCCGAGAGCAGTTTGGCTGCCTGGCGCAGCAGCGCCCGGT
>JAFMSB010000292.1 GCA_017353815.1 Methylocapsa sp.
GTTTAATCTCGCCTTTTTGATAGGCCTGTAAGAATGCACTGTAATTCTTGAAGGACACACATCCGTTCGAATCACCGTTCGAGCCCAGCATGTAAGTGTGCGCGAGGAGGCCAGCCCTTCCATAGAGCTCGCCATTGCCGACCGGTATAAGGCGCAGCGCTTGAACACCATGGAATAGCTGCTCTCGCGGCCGAAGCTCATAGACGTTCGGTGGCGTTGCCCCGCGCATTCGCTCGCTTACGTAACGCGGATCGTCGAGCCTGCTGCCGAGGCCGGAGTGGGCCTCCAATCGCGTTCCATCGGGCAGGTAGACGGTATGCGCAGCGATATCGTAAACGGCCGTCTGCCGGTCATATCGCGGCGATGGGCTGCTGGCGGTGATATTCCGGATATTGCCAAAGGCGCTGCTTTCCGGCGCCGCATATGCGAGGGCGGCCGCCGGAGGCTGCCCAATTCCGAAAAGTTTTTCGAAAAAGGACCGGTTATCGGGGGAAGCGTTTGCCAGAGAACTTTTTCTGCTCTGCTGCACCGCGAAGCGGCGGCCGGACGTGGGGGATGGGTTAAAGCGCTCCAATGGTTCGAACTCAGCGGGACGCGGCACTGGCAAAGGGATGTTTGCAACATGCCGCGCGGGCGCCGGTACCGGGCCCGGCGCCGCGCTCTCGATCTGTGCGGTCATGCTTGAGGGATCCGGCGCGGCTGATTCAAGGCTCGCCACAAGCGGGAAGCTTTGCGTGAGCGCGACCGGATTAGAGCTCGCGGCCAATCGAAGGTCGACCAGCGCTCCATAGGGATTCGAGGCAATGGTTGCCGCGGTTGCTATGGCCCTGGAAGCGGGCGCGTTAAGGGCCCGGGGAGTGGCAGGATGCATATATAGCGTCCAGATGCCGAACGCTATGCTCGACGCGAGAGCCGCGGAACCGGGAACGGTGAAGGAAGAAACTCGCGACGATGGATGGCCGCCAATTTGCGCCATGAGATGATCGGAAATCTCTTTCAATTGACTCACTTGTTCTGCTTTGACGTGGCTTCGTTGGGCGATAATTTTGGGCAAACTTTTTCCGTGGCGCGGCAAGGCGCTGCAATTTCCAGGGCTGCCCAAAGAGCGTCTCGCCGCCCCTTTTTGAAAAGAGCGGCATGAAAAGCTGCGGAATTTGCTGGAACTACAATGCGGCGATTTTTAGCTAACAGACGATAAAGGCGTTGTTTCTCGATTATGGTTAACGATGTGTGGCCTGTTTGCCACTGATTGCGACAAGGTACTGCCGCAGCCTTGCCTGAGGCATGGGCTCCTTATCGGCGGTAAGGCCCGAAATTGCGGCACTTTTCTGCCCCAATTGCCAAGAACCGGAGCGGGATCGAGGACGTCGGCATAACGCTTTTATAAAAAATGCTGCCGGCATGCCCGCAGCCTGCCACATGAGACCGATAATGTGTAAATGTCCGGTATTGGCCGCCGGACAATGTCCGGTTTTGAATTCATCTCGCCGCCGGCATTAGCGGCGAGGCGGACTTCGCTTTTGTCGAGGGCGCGAGCTTTGCTCGCACCCCCGCCGCGGGTGCCGTAGCCCTTGCATCCAAAGTGCGTTTTTTCCAATGCCCTACGCTATCCGTTACAATGGTAATCCGCCTGCCAAACTTGCTGCCAAGAGGTGAACGAAAGCTCCGTTTTCGTCGCGCAGCGCTTGTCAAATCCTATCCGGACAGTGCGAGTATGCGGTCGTTGGCCGTCACCAGGGCAATGGGCCATGGCCTTCGGGAGCGGCACGAAACTTGCCGTCGCTTCGTTGCGCTGCTGACATCTGCAGGAGTTGCTCAGCGATGGCAGCCTTGTTGCAGGGGAACTCCTACAGGCTGTTTTCCCAGCCTTCAGCGCTCTTTCTTGTGGCCAAGCGCCCAAACATAGGCTGCGACGGCCTTCACATCGGATTGCGACAGTTGCGCGCCGCCCATTGGCGGCATGGGGCTCCGATATTCCGTCGGCTGCGCGACCCCTTTCGTAATGGTTCGCTCAATAGCCGCGAGGCTGCCATCGCCCGAGAGCCACTTCCCCGTGGTGAGATCAGGGCCGACGGGCGTGCCCTTGCCGTTTGATCCGTGGCAGCCTGCGCAGGTCCCATTCGCAACTTGGCCATGGTAAATGCGGTCTCCGAGCGCCACCTGCGCCGCCGTCGCCCCAGGCGGAACCGGCAGGTGTTGCGCCTTGCCCGCTTCGGGGTTGATGCCTTCGGGTGGTTGCGCTTCGCTTCCACGTGCTGCGCGGCCGGAAGGAGCGGGCGCAGGCCCGAGGCCGGTTGATGCGGCGTTGCCTTGGAACGTGATGCGCCAAATACGGCCGCGCACATCATCTGAGATGTAAAGCGAGCCGTCGGGCCCGGTTGCGAGTCCGCTTGGCCGGTGCGCGGCTTGGCCCGGCTCCTCCACCGCTCCGGCAAAACCATCCGCAAAGACCACGAATTGCCCCGATGGCTTGCCATTGGCGAGCGGCTGGAAAACCACGTTGTAACCGCCCTGCGGAAACGGCGCCCGGTTCCAAGATCCATGGAAGGCGACGAAGGCGCCTCCGCGGTAAGCCGCCGGGAATTGCAGCCCGTAATAGAGGAGGAGATCGTTGGGCGCCCAATGGGCCGGATATACCGCGACGGGGCCCTGTTTCTGCGCGCAGACGGCAGTCTTCTGGCCGCCGTCGCCGCCATATTCCGGGGCAAGGACGAGTTTTTGCTGGACGTCATCAAAATAGCATTCGGGCCAGCCGTAATCGGCATCGCGCTTCAGCTCCAAAAGCTCCTCGGCTGGCTCATTTGCGCCCTGCTCCGGCTTATAGAGGCTTGGCCAATTCTCGGCCAGCTGATCGCGGCCGTGTTGGGTGGCAAAGATCCGGCCTGCGGTATCGAATGCAATGCCTTCGCTGTTTCGCAGCCCGGTGGCAAAGCGCCCCGCGGGCGAGAATTCTTGCCCGGTCTTGTTCGCATCATAGAGCCAGATGCCGCCCCGTGTCTCAAGTTCGGTGCACGGACTAAGGCCCGGCGATTCAAGCATCCGGTTTTCAATTTGGCAGGAATTTGTGGCGGAAGCAGAATCCATGTATAAATTGCCCTTCGCATCGATCACAAAAGGATGCATCGGATGGTCCCCAGTCACCGGAAGGCCTGAGACGATGACATCCGGCGTGCCGCCCGGAACGATTGTTCCTTCCGGCAGCGTATAGCGCAGGATGCGGTCGCCTTCCTCGGCGTAGAGCGCGCCATTGTAGAGCGCGATGCCGGTGCCGCCGGAGCCGCCATTCTCGAAGCTTTCCCCGAAGCGCTTAATCACATCGGCATGCCCGTTTCCTTTGGTGTCCTGGAGCGCAACCAGGAATCCTCCGGGAGGAGGCTTTTCGTTGCCATAATAGCGGCCGCTCCAAGTGTTTACATACACAACTCCATTGGGCGCCACGGCCATATGCCGGGCGTGGCCGATATTGTC
>JAFMSB010000293.1 GCA_017353815.1 Methylocapsa sp.
TGCCCTCCCATAGCAGAGACAGACGGAGGCGAACGCGGCGAGCGCAATAAAGCGCGTGACCGGGCCGGGACTGTGGCGGGCATTTTCGGAGCGAACCGGGCGAAATAAGGCGGAATGACGGCGCTTGCAAAAAAGGCCCATGGTTTGATCCCCGCGAATGCGAATCAAGGCAATAACGCGATGAAACCGGACTTCGCCTCTCCGCAATAATTGCGGCGGCAACGTATCCGTCAATGTTTAGGTAAGCAAGGCGGCGAAGGTTGGGCAGAACGGCAGCGGCCCCGCCGGTAATCAGGCAACAACCTCTCCCGCTTGCCCGGCTGCCCTATTTTGGGCAATCTCGGACGCGCATTCCGGATCGCGCATGGGGCTCCGCTAAAGTGAAAATCTTGCGGCTCGTTCTTTTGGGCCTTGCGGCGCTGGCCGTGGTTCTTAGCGGTATGGTTTTCTGGCAACGGCTGACACGTCCCGGGCAGGCCGCTCACCCTGGCAGGGCAGGGATCCTCACTGGCGCGGGCCAATCTTATGAGCCCGCGGCCCAGGTTGAGGCAGCGCGCAGGATTTTCGAGAACATGCTCAAGGGCGCGCCCGAGTATGCCCTGTTTTTCGATCGTCTCAAGGCTGTTTTTCCTGGCGAATACCAATCATTTTTGTTGGCGCTGGCCAAAAGATGGGCGAGCAGCGGCGAGATCGGCAGTCCGGATTTGCACTTGGCCGAAGCGGTCCGTGCGCTCCGGCTCTCCCGCGGGATTTTAGCCGCCAAAGCGGGGACAGCGGCTCTCCAGCATATTTTCGAATTGCAGCTTGCGATGCTCAGAGCGCTTGGCGCCAAGAATCCGCGGCTTTGCGCCGATTATCTTTCTGGCGGCGAGAGCCCCGGCTATCTTGAATTCGCCGGGCAGAATCGCGAGCTTGTCGCGGAGCTGTCGCTTGCCGGCATCGACGCCATCGTCGACGGCGAAAAGGAACAAGTGACGAGAGACCCGCCGACCGTGGCCGAATTCGACTCGCTCGAACAATTGTTGCGTGCCAGAGGTTTGCGTAATGCGGAAATCGAAGCCCTTCTCGATGGCACTATGGGCGATCCCGCAGTAAGCGACGAAAGTCTTTGCAAGGCGGGGCAGATTTATCTCGAAGCCCTTGCCGCAATGCCCGAAGAGAGCCGGCTGCGCATATATGGCCTTGCGATCGAGCTCATGGCCCGCTCTTGACCTCCAACATAAAAAAGATTTTGGCGGCGATTTCGGTGATTGCCGGCTTGCTTTCTACCGGAAACGCCAGCCTCAACATGGAGGAGACCGCGCTGCGCTCCGGCAGAAACGGTGCAGCTGCTCGAAGCCTTGCAGAACATGGAATGGCCCGCTAAGTTTAGCGCCGGCGGATGAAAGCATTCAGCGGTGTGGTTCTGCCAGTCAACCAACGGCAGCGATTTTCACGAGGGCCAACGCGCCCGCGACGCCCGCAGCGGCCACGAATCCCGTGTTCGCTATGAGGAGCAGGGCTTTAGCTGTTTCGTTGTGGATGTAGTCTTCGATGATGATTTGCATTCCGATGCGCATATGAACGCAGAAGTTCAGGATCGTCAGAAGGAGCAAGATCGCAACCGCCGGACGGCGCAGGCACTCTATGGCTGAACGGTAATCGGCACCAATATTCGAAACAATGACCAGGATCGCGCCGGCGATGAGAGGGAGGCCAAGTACGGACGTGACGCGCTGGCGCCAGAAATCCGCGGTCCCGCTTTTGGCCGATCCCAGCCCGCGCGCCCGGGCAAGCGGAGTTCGCGAGATTGACACCAATCCGTCCCTCACGTCAGATAGCCGATGATCCAAAGAATGCCCGTAAGGGACAAGGATCCAAAAAGCGTGGCTCGCGCGAGATATTCCCGCCACGGATAATCGTGCGCAAGACCTGTGTCCCAAATGAGGTGGCGCACGCCTCCGAGCGTGTGGTGCAAAGCTGCCCACGTGAAGCCGAACAGAATGATCAATCCGGGCAAGGAGCGCATGAACCGCTGCTCGACAGCGTAAGCAGCCGGGCCAGCGGCGGCGGCAACGAGCCACCAGACGAAGAGGACCATCCCGAGATAAAGTGCGGCTCCAGTCGTGCGATGGGCGATCGACATCGTCATCGTCAGCGTGGGCCGGTATACCTGCAAGTCGGGCGACCGCGGCCTGTCCATGGCACGTTCGCGATTGTCAGTCACTTGAATACCTCATGCGGGCTTCGATCTTGCCTCTGCCAAAAGGCTTTGGCGCCGGGGCGATACGCTCCCCTGGTCACCTCACCGGGTCAATGCTGGCGCTCGACGAGCATGGCTTTGGTCATCGCGATGGCTTTAGCCGGTTGAAGCTTCTTTGGACAAGTTTTGGTGCAATTCATAATGGTGTGACAGCGAAAGAGCCGAAAAGGGTCCTCGAGCCTGTCAAGCCGCTCTCCCGTTGCTTCATCGCGGCTGTCGATAAGCCAGCGATAGGCTTGAAGCAGCACTGCTGGGCCAAGATAGCGATCCCCATTCCACCAGTAGCTTGGGCAGCCGCCCGTGCAGCAGAAGCAGAGGATGCACTCATAATAGCCGTCGAGCTTCGCGTGGTCCTCAGGCGTTTGGAGGCGCTCCTTTTCAGGGGCCGGCGTTTCGGTCTTGAGCCATGGCTCGATGAGCCGGTGCTGTGCGAGCGCATGGTTGAGATCGACGACGAGGTCTTTGACGACAGGGAAATGATTTAAGGGGAAGATGCGGACTGCCCCTGGGATGTCGTCAATTGGCTGTGTGCAAGCCAGCCAATTTCTTCCATCGATGCTCATCGCGCACGAACCGCAGATCCCTTCGCGGCAGGACCGGCGGAACGTCAGCGTTGGATCGATCTCATTCTTAATCTTGATTAGGGCGTCGAGTACCATGGGGCCGCAATCGTCGCGGTTGACATAATAAGTATCGAGCCGCGGGCCGCCTGTGTTATCGGGATCGAAGCGATAGACTTGAAACATGCGTAGCCGCGCGCCGGGCTCCGCGGTTCCGAAGACCTTGCCTGCCGCGATTCTTGACCCGCCGGGAAGACCCCAGTTTAGCGGCAAAAACGACTTCACTTTGACATTCCCTGCGCTCAGCGCCGTCAACCGGCAACCGGTCTGACAATGGATTTTGGCCGGGCGCGATTTCTTATCGCTCGGCCGATTCCCGCCGAGCGGAAAGCGTGCTAGAATTTTAAGGGTGATGCAATGATTTTCTCACGCAAGATTATCGGCGATAGACGGAAAGGCGCGCTGCGCCGCAGGCGGCACCTCTTGCCAATGGTGGCCCCCTGGACCCGCGGGCTTGCCGGCGATGATGCGCCCCACCATGCCGGCCAATTCGTGCGGCACGCAGAAAAAATCATAGATGCCTTCCTCCGTCAGTGTCACCTCGAAGCTTTGGCCCGGAAGCAAGGCCGAGCCGCCGGGACTGCTTCGCATATGGATC
>JAFMSB010000294.1 GCA_017353815.1 Methylocapsa sp.
GCGGGACGGGCTCTTCATGCCGCCGCAGCGCATTTGCAAGTGCCGGTTACCTTCGCTGCCAGGTCGAGGTGAGCCCTAGACCCGAACATATCGGAGGGGGCCGCGCCATGCTTGATCCGCACAAGGCGTCTCTCACGCGGCTGCAGCGCCGGAAAAGCTGGCGTGGCTATGCCGGAATTCACGGACGCACTTTTTTTGGCGGCAGGAGACGCGCAGGCTGAACCCGCCGCGCTCCCGCGCTTTCTCATTGCGCGCTGCAGCGGATTTTCGTATAGGCCGGGCAAAGCAGCATTGCTCAGCCTGTCTCGCAATCCCTAAAACTATTCCAGGTGCAACTCATGATCGCAATTTGGGCGGTGATCCTGGCCGGTCTTTCCTCGATTGTTTATGGCGCCGTGACATCGGCAAAACTGCTCGCGGCCGATGCCGGAACCGCCCGCATGCAGGAGATCGCCGGCGCGGTCGCCGAAGGCGCGCAGGCCTATTTGAAACGGCAATATACGACCATTGCGGCGGTCGGACTTGTCATCTTCCTTGCTTTTGGCATCTTTGTTTCCTGGACGATCGCGGCGGGCTTTGCCGTTGGCGCGGTGCTTTCCGGCGCGGCCGGATTCATCGGCATGAATGTCTCGATCAGGGCCAATGTGCGCACCGCCCAGGCGGCCATCAAATCGCTTGCCGCGGGCCTTGATATCTCTTTCAAGGCGGGCGCGGTCACCGGCCTTCTCGTTGCCGGTCTCGCGCTCCTCGGCGTCTCGGTTTATTTTTACGTCCTCACCGGGCCGCTCGGATATGAGCCGAACAGCCGCGAGACCGTCGATGCCTTGGTTGCGCTCGGCTTCGGAGGATCTCTGATTTCGATCTTCGCCCGTCTCGGCGGAGGCATCTTCACCAAGGGTGCCGACGTTGGCGCCGATCTCGTCGGCAAAGTCGAGGCGGAAATCCCGGAAGACGATCCCCGCAACCCGGCAACGATTGCCGATAATGTCGGTGACAATGTCGGCGATTGCGCGGGCATGGCGGCAGACCTCTTTGAGACCTATGCGGTCACGGTCGTTGCGACCATGGTCCTCGCCTCGATCTTTTTTAACGGCCAGAAGGTGCTCGACGGGGCGATGCTCTATCCGCTCGCGATCTGCGCGGCCTGCATCCTCACTTCGATTGCAGGCACCTATTTCGTGAAGCTGGGGCCCAGCGAGTCGATCATGGGTGCGCTTTACAAGGGCCTCATCGCGGCAGGGCTTCTTTCCATTTTAGGGCTTGCGATTGCCACGACGCTCACCGTTGGCTGGGGCACAATCGGGCTCGCGAATGGCGATCCTGTCGGCGGCTGGCAGCTTTTCGTCTGCGGCATCATCGGCCTCATCGTCACCGGGCTGATCGTTCTCATCACCGAATATTACACCGGCACGGGGAAGCGCCCCGTCCTCTCGATTGCGGAAGCTTCCGTCACCGGGCACGGCACCAACGTCATTCAGGGGCTTGCGGTCTCGCTTGAGGCAACGGCGCTGCCCGCTCTCGTGATCATCGCCGGGATCGTGACCACGAGCGAGCTTGCGGGCCTCTTTGGCGTTGCGATCGCGGTAACAACCATGCTCGGGCTTGCGGGTATGATTGTCGCGCTTGATGCCTTTGGCCCGGTGACCGACAATGCCGGGGGGATCGCCGAGATGGCGGGCCTGCCGGCGGAGGTTAGGCGCTCGACCGATGCGCTCGATGCGGTCGGCAACACGACCAAGGCAGTGACGAAAGGCTATGCGATTGGCTCGGCGGGGCTTGGCGCTCTTGTTCTGTTCAATGCCTATAGCCATGATCTTGAGTATTTCGCCGCCCATCCCGATACGTCCCCCTATTTCAAAGGGATCGGCGCGGTGTCCTTCGACATTTCGAATCCTTATGTCGTCGCCGGGCTCATCTTTGGGGGCATGATCCCTTACCTTTTCGGTGGCATGGCCATGACGGCGGTCGGGCGCGCGGCAAGCTCGATCGTCCTCGAGGTCCGGCGCCAGTTCCATCAGAATCCGGGCATCATGAAAGGGATCGAGCGGCCCGACTACGGCCGGGCGGTGGATTTGCTGACCAAGGCCGCGATCAAGGAAATGATCGTGCCATCGCTTCTGCCCGTGCTTGCGCCTTTCATCGTCTATTTCGGCGCCTTGCTGCTCTCGGGCTCCAAGGCCTCGGCCTTCGCGGCGCTCGGGGCCTCGCTCCTGGGCGTCATCGTCAATGGGCTTTTCGTTGCAATCTCGATGACCTCGGGCGGCGGCGCATGGGACAATGCCAAAAAGAGCATTGAGGAAGGCTTTCATGATAAGCGCGGCGTCAAGCATTCGAAGGGGGACGACGCGCATAAGGCCGCGGTGACCGGCGATACGGTTGGCGATCCTTACAAGGATACTGCGGGTCCGGCGATCAATCCGGCGATCAAGGTCACCAACATCGTCGCGCTGCTTCTGCTTGCCATTTTGGCGCGGTGAAGCGGAGCGGCGTGTGCCGGGCAAACTCTTCCGGTCTTGGCTGTAATCAAACCAGGATGAGGTGCTCGGCCCGTGCGGCGGCTACGGAGGCATCCACGAACGAGGAGTGGCGCGCCAAAGGAATGTCGTCAATTCCCAGCCGCGGCATGATCTTGCGCAGTTCGTCGAGGTCCGAGAGGTCTCGGGCGGTGTCTTCGCGCCGCTTGCTTTCCTCGGGGATAAGGCGGGCAATCGGCTGCCTGTGACGAGTGATGACGATCGTCTCGCCGCGCTCGACATCGCCGAAAAGCCGGGGCAAGTGCGTTTTGGCTTCGGAAGCGGAAATTTCGCGCATAATCGCTGTCTGGCCGGTTCAACCGGTCGGGATTTACCGGCGCCTGGGGGGCGAGCAAGGGGAACTTCGTTCCCACCTGGGGGGACAAGCCGCAGCCATGCCTGCCGCCGCGGACCAGTTGACGCGGCGGGCGCGATCGGCTAACCAGCCCATCTCCTGCTTGAGATAAAGGAATTCTTGGGGATCGCCGCCGGTTGATCCCGGGGGGATGCTCGTCAGGATCTTGAAGGGCCCGCGCCACCGGCCGGTCCTCGGCTTTTCCGCCGCCGCGCGCAAGCTCTGCGGCCATACGGAGTGCTCTGCTTTGGCTCGCATAGCTGGCGTCAATATTCCCACCAACAAGAGGGTTGAGATCGCGCTACGGTATATTCATGGCATCGGGCCTGCCAAGGCCAGGGAAATTTGCGCGCGAATAAATATCCCCGCCGAGCGCCGCGTCGCGGAACTCGCCGATGCGGAGGTCCTGCAGATCCGCGAGGCGATCGACCGCGATTATATGGTCGAGGGCGACCTGCGCCGCGAAGTCGCGATGAACATCAAGCGGCTCATGGATCTTGGCTGCTACCGCGGGCTCCGCCACCGCAGGCAATTGCCGGTGCGCGGCCAGCGCACCCACACCAACGCCCGCACGCGCAAAGGCAAGGCC
>JAFMSB010000295.1 GCA_017353815.1 Methylocapsa sp.
AGCGCGCGATTTGGACGCAAGCATAAAATGCAGCAACAGCCTTATCGCTGGTGCGAACAAGTATGGCCGCGCCTTCGGCTGGAAGCAAAAATTCCCGGACATTTTCGCGCAAGGCGGGAATGGTATTGTTCTTGGCAGTCCACCCTATGAGCATGGAGACGATCAACCCCTTTAAGCGTTTATCCTGAAAAGCGTTACACCGTGGTATCCGGCCGCGCCGATTGCCTATTTTTACGGGAAAGGGCTTGACCAGATGAGGCCGGGGGGGCGCGGTTATATTTCGGCCCTTTTTCCGGACCGGGCCGGGCGAGTGGCTGCGGCATCACCTGCGCACGCTCGCGGAAATCGAGAGCGTGGCCGATTTCGCCGGCTTGCAGATTTTCGAGGGCGTCACGGCCTATCCGGCAATCGTGATCCTGCTGCGGGCGCCTGCTTTTAACGAAGACGGCCAGGCGCGCGCGCTCCGGTTTCTTAACATCTAAACGGACATGCCGGACGGTTCGGCCCGCTCCTTTGCCGGCGCGCAGACGATGCCGCGCGCGGCCCGGCGATGGCTCGGGGCAGTTCGAGGACAGTCCTCTCGCCGCGCTGTGAGCCAAGAACAAAGCCGGGCGCACGGCGCCCGGTGAGGTCCATGGGCCGGCTCTTTACGGGATCGAGACGGGTCTCGATGAGACTTTATGGAGAGCCGCGGGAAGCGCGGCGAATTGGCGGCATGCGATCTGCGCCCGGCCGAACTGCTTGTGCCCTTTTTGCGTGGCGGGAGCATCAAGCAGGCGGATCGAGAGCGGTGCAACGGGGATCGCTTCGCGGCCGCCGCTGGCGATCCAGCGGACTTCGCCTGCCGGAACCTTTGCTCAGCTTCGCAGCGCCCCTGGGCGCACAGGCAATCATTTCTTTCGCCATTTGAAATATCGCGAAAACTGATTTCGGGATTCGAACGATTGCTCGCGGAACAAAGGCGGGGCACCCGATGGCTGCTTGGTGCCACACCGGTAAATATGTCACGTCCTAACCGCAACTGAGTATTATCGGCGCATTTCTGGGCACCGGCGCGACCTGTTTCCAGAAGATGCGCACTCAAACTGTGACGCTAGGATTGCGCGCCAAGAAATGCTACGAGGGCCATATGGATGACCAGACCAAAAAACCGTCCATGGCCCGGCGCCAGGGAGCGAAAGGGGAGCTCGCGCCACAGGTCTGGATGATGATTAGGACGTTCTGGGACTCGCCTGGCCGCAACAGGCTGATCCTCCTTGCGGCCGGCATATGCACCATTGTTTCGCTAACGGCTTATGCACAAATCAGACTCAATGCTTGGAACAAGCCCTTTTACGACGCCCTCTCGCTCAAGGATTTCGGGAGCTTTCTCTACCAACTCCTGGTGTTTGCGAAAATTGCTGGAGCACTGCTCGCACTAAATGTTGCCCAGGCGTGGCTTCGCGAGACGACCAAACTGAAACTACGCGAGGGCTTAACACACGATCTCTTCGATCAATGGCTCAAACAAAAGCGCGCATTCCGCCTTTCGACCGCGGGCGAGATCGGCGAAAACCCGGACCAGCGTATTCACGAAGATGCCCGGCACCTCGTGGAGCTTTCGACCGATCTCGGCATCGGGCTGCTGCAGGCAACGCTGCTTCTGCTTAGCTTCATCACCGTGTTATGGGCGGCATCGAACGGCATAACCTTCTTTATCGGCGGATTAAGCTTTCGCCTGCCCGGCTACATGGTTTGGTTTGCCCTGATTTATGCCGGGCTCGCGTCTTTTTTCAGCTGGCGGGTTGGCCGTCCGCTCATTCCGCTCAATGCCCACCGCTACGCGCGCGAGGCCGACCTGCGCTTTTCCCTCGTGCGTGTCAATGAACGCACCGAGGCAATCGCGCTCTACGGCGGCGAGATCGACGAAAACCAATATCTCGGCCGTGAGTTCGACCGCGTGCTGTCGGTCATGCGCCGCCTTGTCAGCGGAATCACGCGGCTGACTTGGGTCACTGCAGGTTACGGCTGGTTTGCCATTGTTGCGCCTTTTATCGTCGCGGCGCCCGGCTATTTTGCGGGCGATATGTCGCTTGGCGGCCTGATGGTCGCAGTCGGTGCATTCAATCAAGTGCAGCAGGCCTTGCGGTGGTATGTCGATAATTTCAGCCTTATCGCCGACTGGCGCGCCACTTTGTTGCGGGTTGCAAGCTTCCGTCAGGCACTTATCGAGATGGACAGGCTCGGCGATGAGAGAGGCCGGATCGCGATCGTTCCGACCAAGGACGATCAGCTTGTGTTTGACCATGTCGGAATTGCTTTGCCGTCAGGCTGCGTAAGGCTCAGCGAGGAGCTCGCCGTGATCAAGCCGGGCGAGCGGGTGCTCATCATCGGAAAGCGCCAGAGCGGCAAGACGAGCTTCTTTAGCGCGCTTGCGGGCCTCTGGCCCTGGGGGGATGGCCGTATTCTGCTTCCACCGGCGCAAGACATGATGTTCATGTCGCAACAGGATTACGTACCGCCAGGCTCGTTGCGCGGAGCGCTGGCCTACCCTCTGCAGCCATCCGATTTCACTGACGATAAGTACATGTTCACCCTGGAGAGATTGGAACTTGCTCATGTCGCGCATGGGCTTGATCGAATTGCACGCTGGGAACGGGAGTTGAGCCGCGAGGATCTGCAAAAGCTTGGCTTTGCGCGCCTCTTGCTGCACAAGCCCCGCTGGATCGTCTTAGATGAAGCCCTGGACCACCTCGATGAGGAGACGCGCGACCTCGCGCTTGACATATTCGGCCGCGAGCTCATGGGGGCGGCGATCATCAACGTTGGCCAGGCAGACACTCTGCATGGCTTTTTCAAACGCGTCCTTCATTTGATCCAGGATCCCGAGGGTCAAAGCCTGGGCAAATGCGGCAGTTCCGCGCCCATCCGGCCGGCCGGAAAGCAAAAAGTTGAGGCCGGCAGGCAAGCGCAGGTCGCCGGATTGGCCCATGCAGCCATCCGCCCCGGAGGCGAAAAGGATGAAGAAGCGTGACAGCTTGCCGGATGAAGAGCTGATTGATCTCGTCGAGCGTCAAACATTTCGTTTTTTTTGGAAGGGCGCGCACCCGGATTGCGGGCTTGCCCGGGACCGCACGGGTCTCGAAGCGGACCCGGCGGACGATCGTATCTCAACCGGCGGCTCGGGCTTTGGAGTTATGGCGGTCATCGCCGGCGCGGAGCGCGGCTGGATCACGCGCGATGAAGCTGCCGCCCGCCTTTCGCTCATGCTCGGTTTTTTGGAGCGGGGGCCATGCTTTCACGGCCTTTTCCCCCACTACATGGACGGCAGAACCGGAGCAGTCATAAGATTTGGACGCAAGGACGATGGCTCCGATATTGTTGAAACGTCTCTCCTGTTCCAAGGGCTGCTATGCGCGCGCCAGTATTTCAACGCCGATACGGCCGGGGAAAAAAACATTCGCGATCGCAT
>JAFMSB010000296.1 GCA_017353815.1 Methylocapsa sp.
CCTTCTCGTCGATGTTCGCGAACCGAATGAATTTGCCGCAGGCCATATTCCGGGCGCGGTGCTCAATCCTTTGCAGAGCTTCGATCCGAGCGCTTTGCCGGATGTGCCGGGCAAGCGGGTTGTTCTTTCTTGCCGCTCCGGCAGGCGGTCTTTGCTCGCCTTGGAGCATGCGGAGAAGGCCGGCCGCGGCGATGTCCGGGCCCATTATCCCGGCGGCTTTCAAGAATGGTCAACCGCGGGAGAGCCCGTCGAAGTCTAGGCTCGCAGGGGCTCCGGTTCGCGTGGAGCAGGAAGACGGCAATGCGTCCGGCGAAAAGCTCCGGCGCGGAAATGTCATTTTGCTTGCGTTTGTACCGGCTGCGGCGGAAACTGCGAGAATCGAATCAACTTGATGCCGGCGGTTTATGCTCGCAATTCCAGGAAAAGCCTGCGGCGAATGCGCCTTTTGCTGCAAGGTTCTGGATATCGCCGAGTTGTCGAAACCGGCGGGAGAGCTTTGCCGCAACTGCATCCCCTCGGCCGCGGGCAGCTGCGCCATTTACGCGGCAAGGCCTGCCGTCTGCCGCGAATACGAATGCTTGTGGAAAGGCGACCGGGCAATGAGCACGCAGCTGCGCCCTGATCGCGTCGGCACGCTATTGATGGAGGACCCGGATTCGGGCGAGTATCGCGCCGTCTGCGATCCGCAGAGACCTTTCGCTTGGCTCAATCCTCTCGTTTTCAAACATCTCGTCACGATGGCCAAACAGGGGTACACCGTTGTTGCCAAGGCCGGCCTAAAGGCTTGGCGGGTGCACGCCAGCGGGCAATGGGGCCCCTGCGTTTGACTTGCGGCTCTCTTCAAAGACGAATCCGGCGGGCTCCCGTTTCGCGGGGAGCGCCAGCATGTCCTGCTATGCCGGCGGCGTTGACAGGAGGTGAAAGCCCGCCGATGTTTTAAGGTGCCGTCCGGCCGGGCTGAAGGCGCTTCGCCGCGGCCTTGCCGGGGCGCGGCAAGTGCCGTTTCCAAGTATAGATTCAACAGCAAAGGAGAAAGCGCTATTCGCCGCCCGCTCAAAGCCGCCCCTCTGCCGCAGAAGGAGGGCCCGCGTATCAATGAGGAAATCCGTGTCCGCGAAGTTCAGCTGATCGATGCCGAGGGCCGCAACCGCGGCGTGGTCTCTCTCAACGAGGCCCAGCAGGCGGCCGAGGAGGCCGGGCTCGATCTCGTCGAGATCGTGCCCTCGGCCGTGCCGCCGGTGTGCAAGATCTTGGACTATGGCAAGTTCCGCTTTCTCGAGCAGAAGAAATCGGCCGAGGCGCGCAAGAAGCAAAAGATCGTCGAGGTCAAGGAGATCAAGCTGCGGCCGGGGATCGACGATCACGACTATGGGGTCAAGATGCGCGCGGTCAGGCGGTTTTTCGAAGACGGCGACAAGGTGAAGGTGACCTTGCGCTTCCGCGGAAGGGAGATGGCGCATCAAGATCTTGGGCTCAGATTGCTGGAGCGGGTCAAGGCCGAGACCAGCGCGCTCGCCAGAGTCGAGGCCGAGCCCTCGATCGAGGGACGGCAGATGGTCATGGTGCTCGCGCCAAAATAAGCGGGCAGGTCGGCGAAAACCGGCCGCGGCCGGGCGGCGGCTTCCGCCATTTTGCCAAATGCGCTCCATGACCGGACGCGGACGCAGAACCCGTTTTTTGAACATATTGGAATCATTCAAAAAATGTCGCGCGGGAAACGATGCCGTGGACGGCCTCGCCGCGGCGGCATCTGAGCGCCAAGACGCGGCCGCTGCGCCTTGGGCGGCCATCTTGCGGAGTTCGGCCTTATCGCCGCCAAAGGGATTGGCCGCGCCGGCTTGCCGGATTGGCCGGAAAGGAGGCAACGCTTCCTAATGCCGCCCGGAAAGCCGCGCGTGTTGGCGCGCCAGACCGAAGAGCTCGACAAGGAACGAGCCGCTCTCGAGGCCGGAATCGCCGCCGTCCATGCGGCAAGCGCAATGGACCGCTTGCTTGCGGAAGTGCCCGGCTGGGCCGAGCTTACCGCGGCGGCGCGCGGCGCATGCACACCCCGGCGCATTCAACCAGGGGCGCGGTTTTTCCGCCTAGCTGGGCCTGACGCCGCGGCAGGCCGGTGCCCGGGGCGATCGCCAAAGCGGGCAACCGGTATTTGCCGAAGCTGTTCGGGCTCGCGGCAACTTTGCTACTTCACGGACTCGGCAAACGCAAGGGCGCGTTGTGCGATTGGATTAGCGGATTGCTGGCGGGGAAGCCGGCGCGGCTCGTGACCGTGGTGCTTGGCCCTCGAGCCCGCCCGGATCGTCTTTGCGATGATGGCGGCCGGCGAAGGCTTCCGCAGCGAGATGTTCGCGAGCGCGCGGAATGCCGCTTTCTCGCTCCGGCGCTAGCGCGTTTCCGCTCGCGAATCATGCGAGCGATAAGAAATCGCGCCAAATCAATAAGCTGGAGCGAATTCTCGTTGGAAAAGTCTGCGCGCCCTCGCCGCCGTTGGCGCTGCCTCATCCATTTAGGCGGAACACGTTGGCCATCGAGGTATTTGCCTATCAAATGTTAAGATTTTTCCATTCAATATAAGGAGGTATGCCGACCGGCAAATGCCTGTCGGAGCGCAACCTCGGCTAGCCAAAGAACCGTCTCATCGCTTGGAGGCGATGGAGCGTCGCGGACCGACTTCATCGCGCTCACGAGGTGTTTCAGAATCTTCGTCCTTAAAACAGTAACCCGGTCGCTATCTTTATCCAGCGAGCCGTTCCTATCGGCCGTTGGGTTCAATTTAGGCCTGGTACCTTGCCGGAAATATTCGATCGAGCCGCCGATCGCACTAAGCACAAGTTCGACGTTTTCGAGCTTGCCTCGCCCTCTCTTGATGACATCTCTTGCATAGCTCGCGTTGAGCCCGGCCTTGAGCGAGGCGCTTTTCATGGTTTCGCCAGCGGCTTCGATGATGTCCTCCAGCCTCTTGCCTCTTTGTCAAGCCACCGCTCGGAGCATTTTTCCTATTTGCTAGGATAATGCCTTTTAAATTTGTCGCATGCCCTGCCCGTGACCAAGGGGCACGCGGGGAGCGCATCACCTCACGGCATCGCCTGCGGCGGCGGCGCCCAAGCGCAAATCCTGGGTCTCGCCAAAGAGCCTGCGATGCTCGGCACAAGCGTAGCGGTCGGTCATCCCAGCGATGTAATCGCAGACAATTCGCGCCCTTGCCGCTTCTCTGGCGCGGGCCTTTTTGGCGGCCTCTGCCCATTCGGGCGGCATAAGACCCGGGGCCTCAAGGAACCTGGCAAAGAGATTGCGTACAATTGCGCCCGCGTCTTGCCGGATGCGGGTAAGGCGGGGATGACGATAGACGTTTTTTTGCAGGAAATTCCGGATAGAATTATCCGCCGCCTCCGCCCGCCTCGAAAAGCCAATCAGAGGCCGCGCCTGCGCCGAA
>JAFMSB010000001.1:0-5139 GCA_017353815.1 Methylocapsa sp.
TCCAACTTCGGCGTACCAGAAATAAGGCGGTCCGCCGTGCCGATTTTGCGATTTGGCCGCGACGCTTCCATCGGGGGCGATTAGCGAGAGTTCACCCTCAAGCGGCTTCTCCGCAACGGCGAGCACGCGCAGAGGCGCGCCTGTCCACGGCGCGATCGGCGAGGGCAAAACCGCGAGCTCTGATGCGTCCGCGCAGTTGAGCGAGAAACCCTCGGCCCGTAAGTCAGCGGTCGCGAACAAATAAACAAGAAATGAGTCTGCAATCAGAAACAGTGCTGCCACAAAATGCGGAAATCGGCGTGGTGGAAACACTTACAACCTTCTTCTCCACTTCGACAGCGATAAGCGAATTTGCCGAAGCCGTGGCTGAAATCCTGGCAAGTCCGGTTGCCAAGAGCCATTTAAATGCGAGAAATCGTCGGAATTATGGGTGAGGTTTTCTGCGCCGATGAGCAGCGCAAGGAATTGGCGCTGACCAACCAGCGGTTGCGGGGTCAATCCCGGAAATGCTCGATAGCGCGCATATCGTTCTTTAGAATCATTCTAAACATGTCCGCGTGAAAACGAGACTTGGAGGCGGCGAGCGCGCGTCGGGGGCGAAAGCGGCGGATGCAGCGCAAGACGGCTCGGCAAGGCAGACTGAGGCGGTTTGGATTGGCCGGCGGCGGGCTTTGGCGCTTGCAGCCGCCGCTTTTTATGTGCGGGCGGCCTTTTTGGCTGCGCTCAGTCGCACTTCAGCCGCCAAGAAGCGCTTTCCATTGCAGGCGGTCGCCGCAAGATGAACCTGCAGCCGCGCCTTGGCGAGTGTTCCGCCCTTTGCTTCGATCGCCACTTCGACCGAAAACGCATCATAGGCCTTATCGCCTTACACTTCGCCTGGCGCATCGGGGATGATCTCCGGCGCCATCGAAATCTCGGCCTCGTTGGCCGGAGCCGTTTTGGCCGCGCCGACGATTGCGGTGTCCTTATCGGCCGCGATATGCGCCTTATAGCCATGGGCGGGCGCCCGGCTCTTGTGTTTTGCCCAAGCTGCCTCGCCGTCGCTCTTGGAGGCCGGGCCGGTCACCGTGGCATCGATCGGCGTGCCTTTGCGCACGCAAGCGCCTTTCTTCTCGAGATCGCGCGTAATGAGTTCGAACAGGTTCTTAGCGAGACCGCGCGCGGCGAGCAGATGACGGAAGCGAACGAATGCCGTGCGCTCCGGCATTGCCTCGCCGCGGGCAAAGCCGCAAAAGCCGCGGAAGCTCGCGCGGCCTTCAAGCGCTAGGGCCGAGTTCGACATCGGAAAGATCGCGCCACGTGCCAAGCAGAAGCGCCGTGAACATCGCGAGCGGCGGTCAGCTCTTCTCGCCCATCGCCGAAGGATAAAGAGAGCCCAGAGCGCACGCCAAAGGCTCCCAGCCGATCAGACCATGGATCGCAGCGAGGCTCGCCGGCCGCAAAGTGCTTCTGCCGGATCACCTTGCTTCTTGCCCGATAAGCCGGTTGCCATGGTCCCCTCCCAATCCAAGACCGGAGGGAAGGGAATCACGTTCATCCCGGCAAGCCCCGCAAGCCCGTTGCGCAGAAGTCTTGTTTCACGCCGAAACATTTTTTAGAATTATTCAAAAAATATAATTTCCCAGGAATGAGCTTGGGCCGCGCCGTGCAATAAGCCTCATGGGCACACCTCCTTATTTCGCGCGGCATGCCATCCCTTTAAGGCATCATGCCGCGCGCCTCGGCGAGATGGTCGAAGCGGCGGCGGTAATGGCCAAGCCCCTGGGTCTCCGAGCGCAGCTGGGTGATGAGATCATGCAGTTCGGCTGCGGGCACGAGCGCCTCGACATCGTCCCAGCCGGGCCAGCCCGGGCGCTCCGCGTAACCGAGGATTTGCCCGCGCCGGCCGGTGAGCAAGCGCTGAGCCGCGGCGGTGGCGCTATTTGGCACGCTCACCGTGACATGCTCGACCGGCTCGAGCAGCACCGGCTCCGCCTTGCCAAGACCCTCGGAGATGCCCTGGCGCGCCGCGATCTTGAACGCCATATCGGAGCTATCGACGGTATGGAACGAGCCGTCGACCAAGGTCACCGCGACATCGACAACCGGATACCCGAAGGGGCCCTTTTGTAAAGCTTCTTCGGCGCCATCTTGGACGGACGGAATATATTGCTTGGGCACGGCACCGCCCACGATCTTGTCAGTGAACAGGAAACCCTCGCCTCGGTGGCGCGGCTCGATCTCAAGTTTGACGTCGGCGAATTGCCCATGGCCGCCAGTCTGGCGCTTATAGCGCGAGTGCTGCTGGACCTTGCGCTTGATCGTTTCCTTAAACCCGATCTTTGGCGGCGAGGTCGCTATCTGAAGATTGTAGAGCGTGGCAAGCCGGTCGATCGCGGAATTGAGATGAATATCGCCCTGCCCGGTGAGCAAAGTCTCCCCGGTGGCGGCATCATGCACAATCCCAAGCGAAGGATCTTCCGCGGTGAGCTTTTGCAGGGCGGCGGGGAGCTTGACATCGTCTTTGCGATCCTTGGCCTTGATCGCGAGCGCGAAGACCGGCGGCTTCGGCTGTGGAAAGTGCAGCGATTCTCCCTCGCCGGGGTGCCCCAGGATGGCGCCAGTCGGGGCGCCCTCGAGCCGGCCAAGCCCGGTGAGTTCTCCGGCTTCGGCCTCTGGAATTCTTTGGGCCTCGTTGCCGCTGTAGCGGTGAATGCTGCCGACGCGCACGCCATCGAACACCGCGCTGTCACGCAACGGGCCGCGCCAGACGCGGCCATAGGAGAGCTTGCCCGCCTGGACCGTTTTGAAAATTTGGACGAGCGGCTCGCCGCTTGGCCCAATTCCGCGGCGGGCGGCGGTCTCTTTGGAATCCGGAACATCATGACGGAGCGCCTTCCAAAGCGGAAAAATTCCCTGCCCCAGCATGGCCGAGCCGAGCAGAACCTCAACGATCGTGCCTTTTGCCTGGTCCTTACGCAGATGCTGATAGATTTCTGCTGGAGTGGGCGCGATCTCTTCGATAAGCTTTTCCAAAAGAGCATCGTCCTGGTCGGCAAGAACTTCCGCAAGCCCATCGAGCGCGTGCTTTTCGGGCTCGCGCAAATCCGCGGGAAAATCGATCGCCTCGGCGCTCTGGTTGGTGCCGTAGCGGTAGGCTTGGCCGCGCACAACATCGACATAGCCCGCTACCGCGTCGCCCTGCCGCACCGGCAGCTGGCGCGGCGCAAGGGGATATTTGGACTGAGCCCGCAGAGCCGTCAGCAACTCGTCAAAAGGGCTCGCGAGCGTCTCAATCTTATTCACGAAGACGAGATGCGGGAGCCCCAGATTTTCGAGCGAGCGGAACAGAAGCGGCAAGCTCGCCAATTTGGTGGCCGAGGCCTCGCAAACAAGTACCGCAAAATCAACCGCGGCAAGCGCCGCCTCGGCCTCATAGGCGAATTCCACCGAGCCGGGGCAGTCGACGATCGACCAGCGGTCACCCAGGAAGGAGCAGTGGCCAAGCCTGACTTCTGTGGTCGCAACATGCTTGCGCGCATCGCCGGAACGCCGGACCTGCCCCCCAGCTGCAGCCGCGATCAGCGCATCGAACAACGCCGATTTGCCGCTTCCGTAAGGCCCGATCAGCGCGACTGAACGGGGGCCTGCCACGGCGACTTTCGCAGTACCTGCCATATTCGCGCTCCTCCTTGCCTTTCCGGCTAATTGTTGTCGCCATCGTATGCCAAATGGGGCCAGCGCGCAAAGTCCACAAGCCGCAATGCTCTGAGTTCAAGAGAAGGTAACCCGATAAAAACCGCAAGCGGGGCTTGCCCGCGCCGGTTTTGCGAAGTCGAGCCCAAAATTCCCCTCAGTCCATCCTGTTTTCGGCCGCCGCAAGGAGTTCCGCCTGATGATGCGTGATCAAAGGCTCAATCACCTCGTCCAAAGCCTCGCCAGTCATGACCTTGTCTAGCTTATAAAGTGTTAGATGAATGCGGTGATCCGTGAGCCGGCCTTGTGGAAAATTGTAAGTTCGGATGCGCCCCGAGCGGTCGCCCGTGCCGACCTGGGCCCGCCGGTCGGCCGCGCGCTCCGCATCCCTCTTCTGGCGTTCCATTTCGAAAAGGCGCGCGCGCAAAAGCATCATCGCACGCGCGCGATTCTTATGCTGCGAGCGCTCGTCTTGAACGAACACGATCGTTCCTGTCGGCAAATGGGTCACGCGCACCGCCGATTCGGTCTTGTTCACATGCTGGCCTCCAGCCCCTTGGGCGCGCATCGTGTCGATTTTGAGCTCCGATTCGCCGATCTCGACATCGACATCTTCGGCTTCGGGCAATACGGCGACCGTGGCCGCCGAGGTGTGGATACGCCCCTGGGTTTCGGTTTCCGGCACGCGCTGCACGCGGTGGGTGCCCGATTCGAACTTGAGCCGCGCGAAGACCCCGCGGCCCGCGATTTCGGCGATGATTTCCTTAAAGCCGCCGAGTGTTCCCTCGCTTGCCGAGACTATTTCGACCCGCCAGCCTTTCAACTCGGCATAGCGCTGATACATCCGGAAAAGGTCGCCTGCAAACAAGGCCGCTTCGTCACCGCCCGTGCCTGCTCTAATCTCAAGTATGGCGCTTTTATCATCGACGGCATCCCTTGGCAGCAGCGCGATTTTCAGATGCTGCTCAAGCGTTCCAAGCTTGGCGCGGACTGCCCGCAGCTCCTCTTCGGCCAAAGCGCACAAGTCCGGACCGTTGGCGGGATCGGCGACCATGGTCTCGAGCGCGTGCGCTTCATCGGATCGCGCCCGGTAATCGCGGATGGCCGCAGCGACATCTTCGAGGCCGGCAAGCTCACGCGAGAGAGCGACAATAGTGCCGGGCTCCGCTGCCTCGGCGAGGCGAGCTACGATCTCCGCATGGCGGCGCATTATGAGTTCAAGCTGGTCCTGCGGCAGCATGGTTTGGGCTTCGCACAATAGCGCATGGATCCGGCAAGAAACGAGCGGACGGTGCGAGCCAAAAATCTTGCCACAAACAATATGCGAATACAAAAGCGGCTAATACGGACCGGCTCCCGGGATAGTGATATCCAGCGCCCGTAACCGGGGCCAATGGCTCCTCCGGGGTCGGGCGCCTGGGGCTTATGACCACTAAACTGAAGAAGGCCTCGCGGCTTTGCGAA
>JAFMSB010000001.1:5149-13708 GCA_017353815.1 Methylocapsa sp.
AGGTCTTGGCTGCCATGAGCCTTGCGGGTGGCAGTATTGGCTGCGGAGGCGGCCCCCAAGGCCTTAGATAGGCAAACCAAAGATGCCTCGCTTGCGCCCGGAGGCTCCGCCGCACCTCGCAATATCTGCAAAAAAGGCTCCTGCTCTAGTGCCCAGGATTGAGAATGTTGCCCTCGCTGTTTATGGCAGCCGCCATTTCAAGCGGGTTGTAGCATCTCGCTTTTCTTCTCATTGTGGAGCGCGATTTCTCAACAGCGCTCAGGGCGGCCTGCGCAGCCCGCGCCGCAGCATGCGCCGCTTCCGCCGCAGCGAGATCCGCTTGCGCTTTCTGCAGCGATGATTCGGCAGCCTTTGCCGCGTCCGCTGCCTTTGCCGCCGCAACCGCAACCTCTGCCATTATCGAGGCTCTCACGGTGGCCTTTGCGGCCGCCAAGGCGCTCGCCAAGCGCTGCTCATGGAGCCCTGCAAATGGCATTTTTGCGGCAATCGGCAATCTCTCAAATTTCACGGCTACAACTCCTATTTGAAATGGCCCTACGTCCAACTGACGAATAAAAATTATTAACATCAGTTAACTATTATTTTAATGAAATTTTCGGCGGCGGCAACGCCTGTTTAGGCGATTTTTGCAGATTTTACCGCACTCCGACGAAAAGTCGCCAGCTCCTGCCCCATTCCGGGTTCAAAAACCGGCAGCCTCATTTTCCGGAATCGCTAAGCACCACGAGAGAATGCCCTTTTGCACATGAAGCCGGTTTTCGGCCTGGTCGAAAACAACCGATTGCGGGCCGTCGATCACTTCATCCGTGACCTCCTCGCCGCGATGGGCAGGAAGACAATGCATGAAAATGGCGCCCTGGGCCGCGCATGCCATAAGCTTGGCATTGACCTGATACGGGGCAAGCAGCCGGTGACGATAGGCCTCATCGGTATCGCCCATCGAAACCCAGCAGTCGGAGACCACGGCGTCGGCGCCTCTGACCGCCTCGAATGGGTCGCGCGTAAGTTTCACAGCCGCGCCCCAATTGCGGGCCCAATCCACAAGCCCGCTTTGCGGATCAAGCCCAGCAGGAGCTGCGATAAAGAGCTTGAAGCCAAAGCGTTGCGCTGCGTGGATCCAGCTTGCAAGCACGTTGTTGGCATCGCCTGTCCACGCGATCCTGCGGCCATGGATCGGCCCCCGCGCCTCCTCGAATGTGAGTATATCTGCCATAACCTGGCAGGGATGCGAGCTTTTGGTCAGGCCGTTGATCACAGGCACGCGCGAATGGCTTGAAAACTCGAGCATAGAAGAGTGGTCGAGAACACGGATCACAATCGCATCGACATAACGGGAAAGCACGCGCGCTGTATCGGCGATCGATTCCCCCCGGCCGAGTTGCATCTCTTGGCCAGTCAGCATAATCGTCTCGCCGCCGAGTTCGCGCATCGCAACGTCAAAAGAGACTCGGGTCCGCGTCGATGGCTTGTCGAAAATCATCGCCAAGACCTTTCCCTCGAGGGCGCGGCCCAATGGATGTGGACTTTTGCGGCGGCAAGCCTTCAATTGCGCCGAGACGTCGATGATCTGCCGCAGGTCCCCGGCGGGAATTTCCGAAAGATCGAGAAAATGCCGCACCGCCGGGATTGCACTTTCGGTCACGGGCGCGGTCATGACGCTCCGCCATGCTCCTTCGGCTGCAGAACCGGCGGCCGGGCCAATTCGGCCCTATGGCAGGCCCGGTCCAAACGCGAGACAGCCTCCGCAATTTCATCTTCGCGGATGGTGAGGGGCGGCAGCAGCCTAGCAACATTGCCGGCCGCGGGAATGACGATGAGGCCTTCTGCCCGGGCGGCAGCGGCGAAATCATCGACCGGGACGTTGAGCGCAATACCCAGCATCAGGCCTTCCCCCCGGATTTCGAGGATCGCCTCGCGGCGTTCCTTCAGCCGCGCGAGCCGCGCTTTCAGCTCATGCCCGAGCAAGGCAACACGTTCGACAAATCCTTGAGCAAGCACGATATCGAGCACCGCATTCGCGACGCTTGCGGCAAGAGGATTGCCGCCGAATGTTGTGCCATGCGTACCGGGGGTCATTCCGCGCGCCGACTCCCGCGTTGCCAGAATCGCTCCAATCGGGAATCCGCCGCCAAGGCCCTTGGCGATCGCCATAATGTCCGGCGCCGCGCCGAAAAGCTCGTAAGCAAAGAGCCTCCCGGTACGGCCCAAACCTGTCTGCACCTCATCGGCAATCAGCAAAAGCCCATGCCTGTCGCATAGTTCGCGCAGCGCCTTCAGAAAACCAGGGCTGGGAACTCTTATACCGCCTTCCCCTTGAATGGGCTCGACCAAAATAGCCGCCGTCTGCGAGCCAATGGCTGATTCCGCGGATTGGATATCATCGAATGGAACCGTATCGAAACCGTCGACACGAGGCCCGAACCCATCTAGGTGCTTGGGATTGCCGCCCGCGGCGAGCGCGGCAAGCGTCCGGCCGTGGAAAGCGCCGGTAAAAGTAATGATGCGGTATCTCTCCGGCCGCCCGGAAGAGGAATGATATTTCCGGGCGGTTTTTATTGCGGCCTCGATCGCCTCCGCGCCGGAATTGGTAAAAAATGCGAAATCCGCAAAGCTTGCCCCGGTGAGACGCTGCGCCAAGCGTTCCGCCTGCGGAATTTGGAAGAGATTGGACGCGTGCCAGAGCTTCGCGCCTTGTTCCTCCAATGCCGCGAGAAGGTGAGGGTGCCCGTAGCCGAGCGATGCCACCGCTATGCCCGCCCCAAAATCGAGATAGCGCTCGCCGGAAGAGGAGATCAGCCAAGCCCCCTCGCCTCGCTCAAATGCGAGCGGGATCCTTGCATAGGCAGGAAGAAGGGCCGAATTCACCTAGTCTCTCCGGGAACCCGGGCGCCCCAAGCCTGCATGGATTGGGGGTCTCGTGCGCGCCCGGTAAAGGCGGACAAGGCCAATGTCCGCGCCGCCGCGAATGAATTATTTCTTGCCAGGCGCTGGGGAGGATGGCTGGGCGGCATCCGGCTTATTCGCATCTGGTTTTGCCGCTTCGAGCTTCTTGCGCTCCTCTTCGGCGCGCTTCTGCAGCTCCTCCTGCAATTTCTTTTGTTGCTCTTCGAGAACCTTGGGATCGATCGGCGGCCCATCAAACGCCTTTCCGAAACCCGCCAGAGGAATCACGAAGGTCACCTGATTGTTCACCTGATTTTTGACTTCAACGCCCAGCGTTGTGCCTTTCTTGATCTGATCGACCAGCGCGCCATTGACCTTTGCTTCCGCGAAACAGCCGTTTGGGAAGCAAATTTCAAACGCACCATCGTGTGTGGCGCCGCCATCGACCGTGAAGCGAAATCCGGGTCTCAGCATGAGCCCCACCGGTAGCAGCAGGCGGATGATATGCATATCCTCGATATGCTTATTTTCACCTATCTCGTAGATGGCAAGTGCTAGAACCGGAGGCTCGCCCGCCTTCGCGCTAAAATCCCGGGTCGTGTAGCAAACATCCTTGTTAGCCGATTGATCGCGTCCGCAAACCTTGGTCCAGTCGTTCTGCGTCGGGACAAGGTCGAGCTTGACGGGACCTTGGGGTTGGGGCTGCTGGGGCGCCGCCTGACCAGGCGCTTGCTGGTTTGGAGCGGGAGCGGGCTGAGCGGGAGCGGGCTGCGCTGGATGCGGGGGATTCTGCTTCTTTGCTTGCGCAGACGCAACATGGCTTGCCATCAGGCTCAAGGTGGCAACCACTGCGGCCTTGCGGAGATGTTTCATCATCGAAAGGGCCATCAAATTTCCTTTCCAGCGATGCTCATGAGAAGCCCGCTGGCCGTCACAGTGGCGGCCAGCGGAAGCAATAGAAAACCCGCGGCGATCGCCGCAGATAGCGCACCGCCCATGTCAAAAATCGAGCTTCCGGTCAATTCACGACCTTGCCGCAAGCTAGGCAAGCCCTAACCCATCTCCCAATTGCACCAGGCGGCGGGCTATTGCCGGAAATCCGCAAAAACAATTCATGGCCGCACCTTTTCCGTGCAGCCCAGCCCGCGCAACACAAAGCAGAGATTCCAGCTGGCAGATCGCTTGGCTCCGCGCTTATCGGCCGGTTGAAGCACTGATTGCCTCAGAGTACCGCATTGCGGCGGGCGCGCCAGCACCTATGATGGCGTCGGATATTGTGAGATTTCGAAGTCTCCCCGTGGCTACTTTCCAAACAGGAAAGCGCGGCAGTGTCTTCAACCTCGCCGCATCGAGAGCCGATGGGCCGCACGCAAACGGGCACGGCCGCTCATGCGGCCGCGCGCCTGAAAAGGACTTAGGACGTCCAGATCTTCGTCAGCACTACTTGGACGAGTACGGTGGCGATAAGAATGCCATTCAAAATGGCGACGGTGTGGTCGTTCATGCTCCTCTCCCGGTGTGTTCCTGGTCTCAGCGTCGCGTTTTCACGATCGCGATTGCTACGTCGGGGTTTTTGCCGCAAAAGTCAAGACAGTCACCGCAACTGAGCGGCATATCAGCTGCTGCCGCCGCTTTTGCCGCAGCAGGCCTGCCCAAAACTTAGGATGCAACGACGCAGCGACATACATAAATCATTTTCCAGGCCAAGGAAAGGCCCATTCCCGCGCGCCACGCCGGCGCCTGGGGCCGCACTGCGCCAGATAACCTAAGCTACTGGTATGAAACGTATTTTCCGTGCCGTCACGATGTTGGCCGCAGCCGCACTCGCTGCCATCGCCTGCTCTGCCCGGCTGGCCGCGGCGGCCGAATCCCCGCTGCCCGCCGGAAAGGCCGGGATCGCCATGCATGGAGAACCGGAGCTGGCGTTTCCCATCATTCATCTGCCCTATGTGAATGAGGCCGCGGTAAAGGGAGGCCGCCTCACGGTTGGCTTTCTTGGCACCTTCGATAGCCTCAATCCGTTCAATCTCAAGGCCGGCTCGACGGCGCAGGGCCTCATTTCAAATGTCTTCGAGCCGCTGATGATGCGCTCGCTCGATGAGCCATTTTCGCTCTACGGGTTGATTGCTCAAACAATCGAAACCGACGAAGAGCGCAGTTTTGTCACCTTCCGTCTCGATCCGCGGGCGCATTTTTCCGACGGCGCCCCCATTACGTCGGACGACGTCCGCTTCACCTTTGAGCTTTTGAAAACCAAGGGCAGGCCCCAGCAGCGTGCCGCCTATTCCCTCGTTAAATCCATCGCCACGCCCGATGCCCACACCGTGCGCTTTGATCTTTCGGGCGTTGGCGATCGCGAGATGCCGCTCATTCTGGCACTCATGCCGGTGCTGCCGCGCCATAAGACCGACCGTTCGAGGTTCGACGATGCGAGTCTTGCAATCCCTACCGGATCCGGGCCCTATGTTGTCGAATCGGTAACGCCGGGCGAGCGCCTCATTCTGCGCAAGGATCCGAATTATTGGGCCAGGGATTTGCCCATTCGCGCGGGTCATTTCAATTTCGATCAGATCGATATCCAATATTTCCGGGACGCGAATAGCCTGTTTGAAGCCTTTGCCGCGGGCATTATCGATTTTCGCGAGGAGACCAATCCTGCGCGCTGGGCCCATTCTTACGATCTGCCGGCGGTTCGCGGCGGCCGTGTGATTCGCGAGTCCTTGCCGCTCGGCGGCCCGAAAGGGATGGAGGGCTTTGTGTTTAATCTCCGCCGGCCGCAATTTTCCGAGATACGAGTGAGAGAGGCTCTGAGCCTCGTTTTCGATTTCGACTGGATCAACGCCAATCTATTCGATGGTCTCTATAAGCGGACAAAAAGCTTTTTCGACGAATCGGAGCTTGCCTCCACTGGGCGCCCGGCAAGCGAGGCCGAGCGCGCGCTGCTTGCGCCATTCCCTGGCGCTGTGCGAGACGATATCTTGGAAGGACGCTGGCAGCCGCCTTCAACAGGCGGCAATGGCGCCGACCGGATACAGCCGCGGCGCGCGTTTTCTCTTCTGAAAGCGGCAGGCTATCAGCTCGAAGGCGGCCGTCTGATAAAGCAGGGCTCCGCACTCGCCTTCGAGATCATGGTCAAGGATAGAAGTCAGGAGCGGCTCGCTCTCAATTACGCCGATTCGCTTGCCCGGATTGGGGTCGAGGCAAAGGTGCGGCTCGTCGACGAAGTTCAATATCAGAGGCGGCGGCAGAAATTTGACTTCGATATGATGATCGGGAGCTGGCTCGCGTCGGCTTCGCCCGGCAATGAGCAGCGCTCCCGCTGGGGCTCGGCAAGCGCGTCCCAAGAAGCCTCGTTCAATCTCGCCGGAGTGCGCTCGCCCGCTGTCGATGCATTGATCAATGCCTTGCTCGCCGCGAGAACCCGCGAGGAATTTGTCACCGCGGTGCGCGCGTATGACCGCGTTTTGCTTTCTGGCTTTTACGTTGTTCCCTTGTTTCATTCCTCCGATCAATGGATTGCCTATTCGTCCAAGCTTGCCCGGCCTTCCGTGCTGCCGCGTTATGGGCCTGCCTCGGCGAGCGCAACCCTCGATACCTGGTGGCGGAAAGAGCCTTGATGTTCCGCTTGAGGTGCCAGGCAAAGCCTGCCCGGGTTATGCCTCTGATATATCCCGCCCCACGGCGTGGCGATGCGCGTTTTAGGAGCCGTCGCCAGGCTCGTTCTTCCGCTCGGGATAGCGGCATGCTAGAGCATTCGCCGGTGCTTCGGGGCTTGCCTCGCTTGCATTGATTTCGCCCGTAAAACCGTATGCCGACCCGCATCGACTGCCGATTTGAGGAGCTTGCCCGGCACCGCCGCGCGGCGCTCCTAACCTTCGTGATGGCGGGCGACCCCGACCCTGCCACCTCGCTCGCCATTCTCAAGTCATTGCCGGCAGCGGGCGCCGATGTGATTGAGCTCGGGATGCCCTTCACCGACCCGATGGCGGACGGCCCGGCAATCCAGGCCGCCGGGTCGCGTGCGCTGAGGGCTGGCACGACGCTCGAGAAAACGCTCCAGATGGCCGCCGAATTCCGTCAATCCGACACGGCGACGCCTGTCGTTCTCATGGGTTATTACAATCCCATCTACGTCTATGGGGGCGGACGATTTCTGCGCGATGCCAGGGACGCGGGCGTCGATGGCTTGATCGTAGTGGATCTGCCGCCTGAGGAAGATTCCGAGCTTTGCCTACCGGCAATTGCAGCGGGCATGAATTTCATCCGCCTCGCAACGCCGACGACCCATGATGCGCGGCTGCCCGCCGTCCTCGCAAACACCTCGGGGTTTGTTTATTACGTCTCGATCACCGGAATCACTGGAGCGGCTGCGCCTATTGCCGCCAAAGTCGCTTCTTCAGTCAAACGAATTAAGGCGCACACCAAATTGCCCGTGGCCGTGGGCTTTGGCGTAAAAGATGCCGTAAGCGCCGCCGCGATTGCCGCCAGCGCCGACGGGGTTGTTATCGGTTCGGCGCTTATTGAGGCCTTGCGGAAATCGCTCGATGCAACAGGGAAGGCAACGGAAAAAACCGTTGATTCAGTAACGAGTTTGGTCGCCGATATGGCAAAGGGGGTGCGTGCGGCAGCTTCCCATCCCGCAGAAGCAACCCCTACCAAACCGCTGCAATAGCCGCCGCAAAATGGATCACCGATGAATTGGATTTCCAACGTCGTCCCGCCCAAAGTCAGGTCTCTCCTTCGCCGCGAAACGCCCGAAAATCTTTGGGTCAAATGCCCGGACAGCGGCGAGCTCGTCTTCCACAAGGACCTTGAGGCAAATCTTTTTGTCGTGCCGGGCTCAGGTTATCATATGCGCCTGCCGGCCAAGGCGCGCCTCGACAATCTTTTCGATGATGGAATCTATGAAGAGATTGCCACGCCGGAAGTGCCCTTGGATCCCTTGAAGTTCCGCGATGTCAAACGCTACACCGACCGGCTTAAAGAGTACCGTCAGAAAACCGGCGCAGCGGATTCGGTCCGTCTTGCCAACGGCTGCTTGTATGGCATGAAAATCATCGTGGCCGTGCAGGATTTCGCCTTTCTTGGCGGCTCGCTGGGCATGGCCGCAGGCGAGGCGATTGTCACCGGCATGACGATGGCCGCCGAGCGCCGCACGCCTTTCATTATCTTCACGGCCTCCGGCGGGGCGCGCATGCAGGAAGGCATCTTCTCGCTAATGCAGATGCCGCGCACAACGATCGCGGTCCAGCGTCTGCGGGAGGCCAAGCTCCCCTACATCGTCGTGTTGACGAATCCGACGACGGGAGGCGTCACCGCTTCTTTTGCGATGCTTGGAGATGTTCACATCGCCGAACCTGGCGCAGTCATCGGTTTTGCTGGCGCCAGGGTGATCGAGCAAACCATCCGCGAACGTCTGCCGGAGGGATTCCAGCGGGCAGAATATCTCGAAGCGCATGGAATGATCGACATGGTGGTGGACAGGCGCGATTTGCGGGCAGCCTTGGGGCGCCTCTGCGCACTCCTTATGCAATCGCGGCCCGCCGCGCAAGCCGCCTGATGGCAGAGTAAACGCCATCATGGATTCGCTCGACGAGCTTCTTGCGCATCTGTTCACTCTGCATCGCAATAAAATCGAACTCTCGCTTGGCCGTATCCATAGGCTACTTGCGGCAC
>JAFMSB010000001.1:13718-21564 GCA_017353815.1 Methylocapsa sp.
GCGGCACTCGGATCGCCCGAGCAGCGCATTGGCCAAGTCATTCATGTCGCCGGAACAAATGGCAAGGGCTCGACCATCGCTTTCATGCGCGCGATTCTCGAAGCGGCGGGCAAGCGCGTTCATGTTTATACCTCCCCTCACCTCGTTCGCTTTCATGAGCGCATCCGGCTTGGAGCAAAGGGAGGCGGCCAGCTCGTCGGCGACGAGTTGCTGTTTGCAGCTCTCAAAGAGTGCGAAAAAGCAAATCAAGGTCAGCCCATTACTTTCTTCGAAGTGACGACCGCGGCAGCATTCAAACTTTTTAGCGAGCATCCCGCCGATTATGTCCTGCTGGAGACGGGCCTTGGCGGACGGTTCGATGCGACAAACGTCATAGCCAAGCCCGCGGCCGTGGTTATAACGTCCATATCAATTGATCACCCGGAATTTCTTGGCTCGACCGTCGACAAGATCGCCCATGAGAAGGCGGGAATCTTAAAGCCGGGCGTCCCCGCAATCGTGAGTGTCCAGCACCATGCCGCTGCCGGAGTCTTAGAGCGCCAAGCGCGCCGTGCCGGGGCATCGCTGCGCATTTATCCGCGCGATTATTATTGGCACGAAGAGCATGGCCGGTTTGTATTCGAGGATAAGCGTGGGCTCCTCGATTTGCCCTTGCCGCGTCTGCCTGGCCGCCACCAGCAGCAAAACGCCGCAACCGCAATTGCCGCCTTGCGGACGATCGAACCCGGCCTTTCTTCCGCCTCTTTCGAGGCGGGGCTGGCGAGGACGGAATGGCCAGCCCGTCTGCAAAATCTGACTGCCGGCCATGTGGTTGCGCTTGCCCCGGCGGCGGCAGAGATTTGGCTCGATGGCGGACATAATGCGGATGCCGGGCGCGCGCTCGCGCAAGCGGTAGCGGAATTCGAGGAAAAGACGCCAAGGCCCCTCGTTGTCATTTGCGGCACCCTTATGACAAAAGATACAGTCGGATTTCTCGAACCTTTCAAAGGTCTCGCCCAGGAAATCCTTGCTGTCCCGGTCAGTGCCGATCAATATGCCAAGCCCGCGGCCGATGTCGCAGCCGCTGCCCATTCGGCTGGATTCCCGGCCGCCATCTGCGACAGTGTGAAATCGGCGCTCCTCTTCCTCGCCGCGCGCGATTGGCAGACGTCGCCGCGCATAGTGATCGCGGGCAGCCTTTATCTTGCGGGCGAAGTTCTAGCGCTCAATGGCACGCCGCCCAAATAGCGCGCGGGATGACAGCGGTGTGCTCTCTATCAGCGTCTGGCCTTGCCTTTTAGCCGCACCGGTCGCGCATCAGCGCAAGATCTGGGTAAGATCGTGGCTCCTTTCCTCGACGAGAGCGGTCAACGCCCCAAGCGCCGCAGGGTCAATGCCTCTCCCCAAGTGACGCTCCGCGAGCCCTTGCGCGATGGATTCATCTTCGTTCGCTGGAACGGCACAAAGGCCGAAGATATGGTCTGCAAGCTCATTGACGTTGAAGGCGCCCGCGGAGGTGGAAAGCGGCGCATCGAGCATGAGCCTGTCCTCCAGGGCAGCCGCAAGCTCCACCGCCATGAGCGAATCGACGCCGATATCGGCGAGCGGCTTGCCCCGGTTCACGCTGTCTAGAGGCAGACGCAAAATACGGGCAATTTCTTCGACGATGAGCGCGGCAATCTGCTTGCGGGCTTCATCCGCAGATCCCGTTGCAGCAAGCGCGCGGATATCAAGCCTTGCCCGGTTTTCGGCGGCCGCCGATTCCGCGACATGAACTAGACCGCTGAATGTCGGCGATTGGAGCAATGGCAATTGGGCCTGCGCAGTCGACCAGTTCATGTCGCTGATTATGATAACCGCTTCGCTGGGATCGAGACTCTGGGCCGCGAGAGCATCCGCCATGAGATTCAATGCCTCGCGGGCGGCCATGGATTTAACGCCTGCGCGAGCCGAAAGCATGTCTTTTACAATCCGGTTACGCGCAAGCATGCCTGCGTCTTCGATTCCTCCCCAAGCGATAGCGAGCGCGGGCAGGCCAGCCGCCCGCCTTTCCCGGGCCAGTCCTTCGAGAAAGCCATTAGCCGCAACGTAATTTCCCTGGCCGGGATTGCCGATGGCGCTGGTCGCGGATGAAAAGAGTACAAAATAGTCGAGCGGTAGATTCCTTGTGAGCCGGTCCAAGTTTTCGGCGCCTGTAACCTTTGGCGCAAGCACTGTCCTCAGTTTTTCTGCATCCAAATTGGCAATCGCCGCATCGTCCAGCACTGCAGCCGCATGAATGATGCCCGAAAGCGGCGGCATCGTGCGGGAAATCCTATCAAACAGCTCATTGGTTTGCTCTGTGTCGGCGATGTCGAGCGCCTCTGCATGAACAGTTATTCCACTGGCTCTGAAACCGGCCAATGCCTCTTGCGCCTCGGCGCTTGATGCGCCGCTGCGGCCAATAAGAACGAGATGGGTCGCGCCCCGCTCGGCGAGCCAGCGTGCAGTTGCCAACCCGAAACCGCCGCAGCCGCCGCTGATGAGATGGGCTTTTCCGGCCGCAGGCCGGAATGCTGGGCGCGGCAAAGCGGAAATCTCGCCTGGGTCTGGCGGCGTAACGACGATTTTTCCGACATGGCCCGACTGCTGCATCAACCGCATCGCATCGATGATCTCGCGCCCTTTGAACGTCTGATAGGGCAAAGGCGAGAATTCGCCCTCCGCGGCAAGATGAAGGACCTCGGCGAGCAACTGCTGACTCAGTCCGGGCTGCGCCAGCATGAGCTGGTCGAGGTCCACCCCGAAATAGGTCAGGTTATTACGAAACGGCCGCAGCCCAATATGCGTATTTGCAAGAAAGTCGCGTTTGCCAAGCTCCACGAAACGGCCGAACGGCTTAAGCAGAGCGAGCGAAAGCTCCATTGCCTCGCCGGACAGACTGTTGAGGACGACGGCCACGCCTTTTTCTCCGGTCACCTGGCGCACGCCCTCGGCGAAAGCATTCGCGCGGGCGTCGAACACATGTTCCGCCCCAAGCATAGCGGCGAGATCGCGCTTCTCGGCGGAACTCGCCGTGCTAATGACTCGGGCGCCGCGCCAGCTCGCGATCTGGAGGGCTGCAAGGCCAACGCCCCCGGCTCCGCCATGGATAAGCACCCACTCGCCGCGCTTTAATTGGGCGCAGGTGATGAGCGCGTAGTAAGCGGTAAGAAAAGCCACAGGTATCGTGACGGCAGCCTCGAGCGGCAGGCCCGGCGGGATTTTTGCCGCCATATTGCTGGCGACGGTGATGTGGGTGGCAAATGCCCCGCCCGCGACCGCAATCACTGCATCGCCAGGACTGAGGCCGGTAACGCCTTCGCCCACAGCAGTTATATTGCCCGCGCACTCGAGTCCAAGCGCGGGCCCTGCGAGCCCGCCCTCGAGCATTTCATCGGGCAAAACCGAGAGGCTCCACATGACATCGCGGAAGTTAAGTCCCGTCGCGGCGACCGCGATTTCCACCTGCCCAGGGCCGGGAAGCTGGCGCTTGACAGGCCGCCAGCGGATGCGATCGAGGCCGGTTCCTTCGCCTTTCTCCAACCGGCTCGCCGGAGCAGATTGCCCTACCGCGGCGGCCGCTGCCTTGCGCGGATGGATCCGCACCACCCGCGTCGAATCGGCGTCGAGTATCAATTCCGTTTCATCCGTCCCCGACAAAATCGTCTCGGCGATCCGGCGAGCGCGGACAGCCGCGGGCATGGCGGGGTCTGTATCGATGCGGCGCACATCGAGTGCCGGATATTCGTTCGCAAGGGTCCGGCCAAAGTTCCACAGGCTGGTTTGGGCAGCATCTATCGCGCGAGGTTCCGTGCGCACCGCGCCGGGACATTCGAGCCAAAGCCTGTGCTTGGATTTGCCAAGCTCGCCGGCCAAGTTTTTGAGCGCCAGGCATCTTTGAGCGATTGCCGCGGCTGTTGTGCCGCCGCGCGGCGGCACAGGAGCAAGGAAAATGATCGAATCCGAGCCGGCAAGGGTAAGCCGGTCAAATGAGCGCTCGCGAGCAATTGAACAATCGACGCCGGCCTCCTCAAGCCAGTTCACAAGCCCGGAAGCGACCTCACAAGGCTGCGGCTCCTCTTGGCTGGCAATTACCACTCTGGCAGGGAGCGTGCGGCCCAGCGCGAAGCTTAGCCGCTCGGCCATTAGGAGTCGTGCGGGCCCAGCTTCTGTTCGCACTGTCTCAATTTTGATCCCATGAAGCGGCGCGGCAAGCAACCGAGCCGCCCAATCTTGCCCATGGGATGCACCGTTGCCGGACGAGTTTTCCTTTACGGGTCCCTCGGCAAGGCCAAGGACGAGATCGCGGAAGAGCGATGGTGAAGGCTCAACGGCGGCAAGGAGTCCTCCCGGCGCCATGGTTTCGGCAAGCTTCGAGATTTGGCCATCTGCCGGCACAAGGCGCCGCAGCGCATTGGCTGCAATGACCAAATCGAAGGAAGCTCGGGGGAATTGATCGAGATCGTCGGCAAAGGCGAGGCAGATCTCGCCCGCGAAAGACAGGCGGGCCCGCTCAAGCCGCCGCGAATCGGGGTCGTAGATGGTCAGTCTCGCCTGCTTCGTTTGCGCCAGCGCCAAAGCAAGCCGGGAGAGCGGCCCATGGCCGATTTGCAGGATTCGCACCGCCCGGTCCCGCGGCCACCGTTCGCAGAGCCGGTGCAACATGGCGGCAAGAAACACGGCTGCGGCAGCGGCGGGAACCGACCCCGACTCGAACGACTCAACTGCAGATTGCGCAATCTGGCCGGCCTCTTCCCCCTGCGCAAGCGACTCCATGATCGCATTGCAGCGGGCGGCGAGGAGCAGTTCGGCAGAACGGTGCGGATGTCCGCAAGCAATATTTTGCAAAATCCGCCCCGGCTCGGGCAGGCCTGGGTCACTTGCAAGCACAAATTCAGCGCCCTCGGCGTTGGCAAGACTGCTCTTCTCAAGTCCCAAAAGCAAATTGCGGAGCCAAACGCGCCGGTCCTGATGAAGGCGTCCCTTTCCGATTAGTTCCCCAAGGTCGATCTTCCCATCCGCCGCTAGTGCCCGCGCCAGCCGGTAGGCCGCAGCCGTCGCCCACCCCTCGATAAGCGTAACCTCAGGGGGCAGTCCTTCGCCTGCTGCAGCAATTTCGGGGCCCGCGGCCGCAGCCAGGGCATCGAGTGTAAACAGGGGATCGCGGGGGACGGCCGCGGGCTCGCTCGCGAGGATGGCGCTTTGGATCGCTGACCGGCTCGCGATGTCGGGCGACTCACGGCGCATCGCCTGATAGCGCGCACCCTTAATCCGCGCGATCAAGGCACCTTCCCGGTCGACGAGCGTGAAGTCGGCGACAATGGCCCGCACGTCGTGGCGCGTCAGATCGATCCGCGCCCGCGCGACCGCCGCGCCCGGCTTTTCGAGCCTCATTTCCGCGAAACGGACCGGGAGATAAGCAGCGCGCTGGCCAGCGGCCGGCTCGCCCTGGAAGAGAAGAATGAGACCATGAAAGCAGGAATCGAGACGGGCTGGGTCGAGGCCGTAGCACGGCGAAGGGGCTGCGGCGGTCAGCTCAACGATAATGCTCGTTTTACTTGTCCGCGAGGCAGCCGAGACTTGCTGATAGGCGGGGCCAAATTCGAGCCCGCAACGGTGCGCGGCCAAATAAAGCTCTGGCCCCGCAATAGCGTCTCCCGCAGGACTCGGGACGGGATCTGGAGCGGCAAGCGGCGCGGGCTTCAGTACCGCCTTACCCTTGGCATGGACGATCCAAGGCGAGTCGCTGAGCCGCGCTCTGCTCATGATCTCGATTGTGGCCGTGGCAGGCGCGACGCGGCATAAGGTCTCACGCGAGCCGTTGGCCAAGAAAACCATTGGCTGGACGATTTCGAGCTCGCGGATAGCCACGGTTTCTGTCGCAAGCCAGTCGCGCGCCACGGCGAGCGCCATTTCCGCAATGGCGGCTCCCGCAAGCAACACTTGGCCCTCGATTTTGTGATCGGCAAGCGGCGGGAGGAGAACGGGATCGAGCTGGCCCCGCCATTCAAGGGAGTCTGGCGATGGCCGCACGCCGATAAGCGGATGCGAGGGGAGCACGCGCATCCAGCCCGTCGACTCCGGCGTTTCCTCCAGACGGTAAGGCTTTCGCCTCCACGGATAGGAAGGCAAATTGGGGACGGGGCCCGTATCGTCGCCAAAGGCGGCCTTCGCGTCGATCCGGGCGCCATGTGCCATCGCCCGTGCCGCAGCCCGCGGGAAGGGGTCGGATGCGGCGGGCTTCTGATCAAGAACGCCAAGCACAGCGGCTGCGGAGGCCGCTTCCTCGGCGATTTTGCGGATATCGGCCAGAAGAACCGGGCTTGGGCCAATTTCGATGAGAACGCGCGCCCCAAGCTTGATCGCAAGCTGCGCTGCTTCCATAAAACGCACTGGCTCGCGGATATTGCGCCACCAATACCGGGCACCAAGCGCGCAACCGTCGACGACGCCGGCATCGACGGTCGACAGGAAACATAACCGGCTTTTTTTTGGTTGAAGGCATTCGAGGTCGGCAATCAGGGGGACCTCGGCGGGTTTCATGAGCTCGCTATGGAAAGGATAGGCAAGCTGCATGCGGCGTATGCGCAGCTTATAGGCGCGGCCCTTTTTCGCGGCTTGATCCAAGGCGGCAGAGGAGCCCGCGACCGTGAAACTGCGCGGCGAATTATGTGCCGCGATGGCGAGCCCGGGAACTAGGCCGGCGAGCGTTTCAACCGCTTCTTGCGGCCCAAATACTACGGCCATCCCGCCCCTCTCCCGGGCGATCTCTTGATGGCGGCTGCGGAAATAGATGACCCGGATAGCACTCTCGAGGTCGAGAATGCCCGCAGCTTCCGCCGCGGCGATCTCCCCGACACTATGGCCAAGCACGATACCCGGCAAAACGCCGAGCCTAGCGAGGCAGCGCACGGAAGCAACTTGGATCGCAAATATCAGGGGCTGGGCGATGCTCGTTTTATCGAGTTTCGCCTCCAGGCCCGGGCCACGCAGAGTCTCGATCAGGGACCAGCCCGCGAGGGGGCGGAAAATGCGGTCGATTTTCGCAAATTGCTCGCGAAACGTTGGATTTGCCTCATAGGCATCCCGGCCCATGCCAGGCCACTGGCTGCCGTTGCCGGAGAAGACAAAGGCTACGGGCGAGGCCTGGGCGATTGCCGTGCCCGTGGCGAAATTTTCGCCCTCGCCGCCATCGGAGGCTTCCTTCAGCCTTTCGGCGAGAGCCGCCGCGGGCGGCATGCAATCATGGAGCGATACAACCAGCCTCTCGGGAAGCAATTCGCGCCGGTGCCCAGCCGCGGCGATGACCGCGCGTGCCTCCTTGGGCGAGGCGCAACTAGCAAGGATAGATGAATAACCGCTGGCGAGGCGTGCAAGACTCTCGCGGCAATGGGCCGATAAAAGCAAGAATTGAGGCGGCTTTGCTTGTATCTTGCATTCGGCGGCCGGCGGCGGATCAGCAAGTATCACATGGGCATTTGTGCCGCCGAAGCCCAAGGAGCTGATGCCCGCGAAGCGCCTTCGTCCACTGCGAGGCAGCGGGATGGGAGCGCTGCACACCGAGACATTGAGATCGGCAAATGGAATATCCGGATTTGGCTCATCGAAATGCAAAGAGCGCGGCAGCTCGTCATGCTCAAGCGCCAGCATCGCCTTGAAGAGACCTGCGAGTCCGGAGGCGGCTTCGGTGTGGCCGATATTTGTCTTGACCGAGCCAACCGGCAGGGGCGCGCTGCGGCGGTGCCCAAGGACTTCGCCAATTGCGGCGGCCTCGACAGGATCGCCTGCCCGCGTTCCCGTGCCATGTGCCTCGATAAAGGCGAGCGCGCGGGGGTCGACGCCGGAA
>JAFMSB010000001.1:21574-23618 GCA_017353815.1 Methylocapsa sp.
CTCGAGCAGCGCCGCCTGATATGCCTTGGAGGGCAACGAAATCCCGCTCGTGCGGCCGTCGGAATTGGTCTGTGACCCGGCAATCACGGCATGGGCCCGGTTAGAGGCCGCCCGCGCGGCGCGGCTCCCGCGAAGTATGAGCACAATGCCCCCTTCGGCCCGCACATAGCCATCGGCCTTCGCCGAGAAGGCGCGGCATAACCCGGTTGGGGAGAGCATCGTGGCCTGGGAAAAACTGATGAAGCCGAACGGGCTTGCAAGTATATTCACGCCGCCGACGATCGCCGTCTCGATCCTCCCGGACTCGATCGCCGCAACCGCTGCATCCAAAGCCACGAAAGAGGAAGAGCAGGCCGTATCGATCGTGAAGCTTGGCCCGTGCAAGTCGAAAACGTACGAAATCCGGTTCGAGAGGATGGCAAGTGTATTGCCGGTCGCGAAATAGGCGTCGGCGCCTGCCGGGTCGTGGAGCCGCAGGTTCCCGTAGTCGAGGGTCGAGCCGCCCACGAATACGCCCGTCTCCGTCCCCGCCAAGGAAGAGGGGCGGATTCCCGCATCTTCCAAGGCTTCCCATGTCAGCTCCAGCAGCAGCCGCTGCTGCGGATCCATCTGCTCGGCCTCGCGCGGCGAAATGCCGAACACTGCGGGGTCAAATCCCCAGATGTCGTCGAGAACCCCAGCCGCCCAAGTGTAGCTGCGGCCGCGCTCCTTCGGGCGAGGGTGGAAATGCCGCTCGGCGGGCCACCGGCCGGGCGGTATGCGGGAGACCGTGCACCTGCCTGCGCTGAGCACCTTCCATAATTCGCTGGCAGAGCTGGCTCCGGGCAGCCGGCATGCCCGGCCTATGATTGCGATCTCCAAACTGTTCAACTTTGTCGAGGGGCCCTGTTGGCGGTCTCTCATTAATCCTGCCTGATTGATGCAGCCGAATCCGGCCCGGAGCCGCGCCGGCAAGGGGCGAATCGCGAATTTCGAGCGTCACATATTAAATTCTCATATAGACGCGAGCGCGCTTTGGCTAGAGCTCCAGGAGCTTATTCGCTTGGAAATGCTGTGAACGAATTAAGAAGAAGAGCCTTTTTCCGGCGCCCGCGAGAAATTTGTATTCGATGGCACATCAAGTAAGGGTAACTTTGTGATTGAGACGCAAATAAGGGCTGCTCAGTATTGCTAGACACAATACTCATGGCTTTTCAAGCGAATACAGCTTGGAACTACGTGCCCTCCCAAGCTCCGATTGCCGAAGAGCGCATGTGCTGCCTTGTAACCCTAGATTATGCGAACCTTCGCATAAATCGCTTTCCTCAATCGGCAGAATAACTATTTTTGTGTTTTCTGAAACAACTTGTGATTTGGCGAGGCGGAATATCCACCGCATTTCGGCATCTTACTGGGAATGATTTTTGTCCGGATATGGCCCAGTTGGATCAGATGGGGATCAAGACTGGGTCCAAGGAATCGCCGATGCCGCAGAAAGCAACCGACGCGGCCGGAGCGCGCGATTGGCAGCATATCCGGTCGACGTGGATCAAGACGCTCGAGAAAAAAACGGGCAAGAGCCTCCCCGACTGGACAAAGCGTGTTGCGGCGGCGAAGCCTTCCGGCAAGGGCGCCTTAAAGGATTGGCTGGAGCAGCAGGGCGTTACGGGCTATGCCGCGCAAGTGCTCATTATGGAGCAGTTCGGCTACCCGGATTTCATGGATACCTCGGGCACGGATCTTATCGATGCCCAATATGCTGATCGCCCCCAATTGCGGCCGGTCTACGACCGGATCGCGGCGGCGGCGCAAGAGTTTGGCCCCATCGTGATCCAAGCCCGCAAGGGCTATGTGTCGCTACTCGCTCCGCGAAGGACTTTCGCCCGGATTCAAGCAACGACAAAAACGCGCCTCGATCTGGGGCTCCGGCTCAGCGGCAGACAACCAGGCGGCCGTCTTTTACCAGGGAAGATTCACACGACGATGCCGGTTCAGCTCGCGCTCTCATCTATTGGGGAGTTTGATGAAGAAGCCTTGCAATTGTTGCGCGCGGCCTATGACGAAG
>JAFMSB010000297.1 GCA_017353815.1 Methylocapsa sp.
TTTTCCGGGACAATTCCGCTGCCCACCTCATTCGAAACGAAAATGACGGGTCCCGGAAGCCCGGCCACGCTTTGCGCCAATTGCCGCGTTGCGGAGGCAGCATCCCCGTTATCGACCAAAATTTTGCTGAGCCAAAGGGTCAGGCAATCCACGACAATGATCCGGTCCTCGCAAGCTTCGCGCCAAAGCGCCCCCGCAAGGGGGGCTTGCTCCTCGATCACGGTCCATTGTGCCCCCCGTACGGCCGCATGAAGCCTTATCCTTGCCTCCATTTCCGGATCACTTGCTTCTGCCGTCGCAATCAAGACGGGCCGCAGACCCGACGATTCCGCAAGCCTTTGCGCATAGCGGCTCTTGCCGGAGCGCGCGCCGCCAAGGACGAGAAGGGTCTTTGCAAGAATTTCGCTGCCAGGCATGAATCTGCACCTTAGCGTAGTTGGATACTCGATACAAAGTGAGTCCTGCAAAATCCGGCCGCGAGAGACCGCTCTCCGGTCATTTGTAATGAGTCTCAAATGGGGCGCAGAGGAGCGATAAGAACTCATGCAACAAATTTATTCTATCAGCGTCCGGGACCAAATTAAGCGTGCAAGCCCTTGCCTGCAACAGCAAACAGCCGACGTGCTCGCCGATATGTACCAGGCGGACAAGCTTTATGGCACAGAGAGTGAACGCCTAGTCGCAATCGACAAGGTTCTGAGGATTTCGATTGAGCAAGGCGCGGCGATGCATAGGCTCATGCGGTCAAATTCGGTCAAGCGATCGCTAGAAATCGGACTGGCCAATGGGTTTTCTACTGTTTGGATGCTCGATGCGCTGTGCAAAAGGCGCAACGCTCTCCACATTGCCATTGATCCCTATCAAAAGATTCTGTTTCACGGCGTCGGGCTTGCCCAAATCAACCGCCTGCTCCCGGGCGCTCGCTTCGAGTGGGTGGAGACCTTTTCGATCCATGCACTTTCCGATCTGATCCGCAAGAACGAAAGGTTTGATTTCATCTTCATTGACGGTAATCATCGTTTTGATGATGTCATGGCTGATTTTTATTTATCTCATCAGATACTGAGAAACTGGGGGCTCATAGCATTCGACGATATGTGCATGCCCGCTGTCCGGACGGCGACGAATTTCATCCTAAACAACCGGTCCTATGCAATTGTTGAGCAGCCGGTCGAAAACATGCTGGTAATGAGAAAAATGGATTATGATCGAAGAGATTGGCAGCACTTCAATGGTTTTCAGGTTGATTGGCCGCCAGAAAAAGCTGAACATCGCCCGCCGCACCCGTCAGTTTCGTTAAAAGGTGTCATATGGTTGCGTAACAGATTGCGAAGGATGTTTTGACAGCTGTTGCCATTCGCGGGGACGGTTTTGCTCACCCCGCGCGCAAGAGTCTTATTGCTTCGGCCCGCTCGAAAATATTGAGGAGGATACGTAACGCATCCCCGCGCGCGCCCTCGAGCGTGGGATTCTTGCCCACGATCCGCCTAGCTTCCTCGCGCGCCTTCGTGAGCAGCGGCCCATGGACAGAAAGATCGGCGAGACGAAACCCAGGCAAACCCGATTGCTTCGTGCCCAGAATTTCGCCTTCGCCGCGAAGCCGCAAGTCCTCCTCCGCGATGCGAAAGCCATCGTCTGTCTCGCGCATGATCGCGATGCGCGCCTTGGCCGCCTCGCCAAGCGGCGGCCGGTAAAGGAGCAGGCACGAAGATTGAGCCAAGCCGCGCCCGACCCGGCCGCGCAATTGATGCAATTGCGCGAGGCCAAAGCGCTCGGCGTGCTCGATCACCATGATCGTAGCTTCTGGAACATCGACGCCGACCTCGATGACCGTTGTTGCTACCAAGATCTGCGCCTCGCCGCTCGCAAAAGCGGCCATCGCCGCCTCTTTTTCGCGGCCCTTCATTTTACCGTGGACGAGTGCCACCTTGCCGCCGAAGATCATTTGCAGATGCAGGAATCGTTCTTGCACGGCGGCGGCATCGAGCGCCTCGCTTTCTTCGACCAAGGGACAGACCCAATAAACCCGGGCGCCTTCCACAAGCGCATGTTGCAGCCTTTCGATGAGCCCGTCCATCCGCTCGAGCGGCATGGCGCGAGTCTCAACCGGGTTCCGCCCGCCGGGCTTTTCGCGCAGATTCGAAACATCCATATCGCCGAAATAGGTCAGAACCAAAGTGCGCGGAATGGGAGTTGCGGTCATCACGAGAATATCGGCCGCCTCGCCCTTTTTCCCGAGCGCAAGGCGCTGATGCACGCCAAAGCGGTGTTGCTCGTCGATCACTGCAAGTCCGAGATCGCGGAAGACGACATCCTCCTGGAACAGAGCGTGCGTCCCGGCGATAATGTCGATGGCTCCCTCCGCGAGTCCCGCGACAGTCTTTGCCCGCTCCGCGGCCACATCGCGCCCGGTGAGCAGAGCAAGGCGCAGCCCCGCTCCTTGGCTGAATCGCGTGAGCGTTTGATAATGCTGGCGGGCGAGAATTTCGGTTGGCGCCATCAATGCCGCCTGACGTCCCGCTTCGGCCACTGCGGCCATGGCAAAGAGTGCCACAAGGGTCTTGCCCGATCCGACATCGCCTTGCAGAAGCCGCAACATACGATTTGGCGCGGCAAGGTCGCTGTCAATCTCCCCAAGCGCGGTCTTTTGGGACGCGGTGAGCGCGAAAGGCAATGAGGCCGCGATGCTGTTCCTTATGCGCCCATCTCCCTGTGTTATACGGCCACGGGGGCGGCGGATTTTTGCGCGCATCAAGGCAAGAGCCAATTGCGAGGCGAGCAATTCATCAAAGGCAAGCCGCATGCGCGCCGGCGCCTGCGGAGAAATGGCATCCGGAGTTTTGGGCTGGTGGACCTCTTTAAGCGCATCGGCGAAAGAAGGCAGGCTGGGCGTGCCCTCCGCGCTGACCTCGCGCCATTCCGGCAGCGGCGGAATTTTGGCAAGCGCCGCATGGATCGCCCGTGCGAAAACTTTTTGGGAAAGACCTTCGGTCGAGTAATAGACCGGCTCGACCGGGAGCATTCTGGCGATACCGTCCTTGTCGAGGATATGGTCGGGATGCACAATCTGGCGGTGGCCTTCCCAAAGCTCGAGTTTGCCGGAAACCCAGCGGGTTTCGCCAACCGGCAGGCTTTTCTCGATCCACTGATGGTTGGCGAGAAAGAAGACGAGGAGAACATCGCCGGTCTCGTCCTCCACGAGCACTTTGTAAGGGGCCCGTGAGCGCGGGGGCGGCGGATAATGCGCGGCCGCCTTGACTTCGAGCGTGACGACCGTATCAAGCCGCGCCTTGGCGATCTTCGGCCGGTTGCGGCGATCCACGGCGGCATAGGGGAGATGAAAAAGGAGGTCGAGGGCGCGTGCCGGATGGGAGCCGTCCGTCAAAAGACGGTCTAAAAGTT
>JAFMSB010000298.1 GCA_017353815.1 Methylocapsa sp.
GGGCGGAAAGGGGGTAATATTCATGGCAAGGAAGGCAGCTTTCCGGGGCTCGATCACCGCGCTCGTCACGCCGTTTCAAGACGGGCGATTCGACGAGGGGAGGTTTCGCGCCCTCGTCGACTGGCAGATTGTGAGCGGCACACATGGGCTCGTGCCCGTCGGGACGACCGGGGAAAGCCCGACCCTGTCCCACGACGAACACCGGCAAGTCATCGCGACCTGCGTCAGCGAGGCCAAGGGGAGGGTGCCGGTTATCGCCGGGGCAGGGTCCAACAATACGCAGGAGGCAATTGAGCTCGCGCGTTTTGCCGAGCAGGCCGGCGCCGATGGACTTCTTATTGTCACGCCCTATTACAACAAGCCCTCGCAGGAGGGGATGTACCGGCATTTTAAGGCGATCAACGATTGCGTCGGGATCCCAATCGTCATCTACAATATTCCGCCACGCTCGGTTGTCGACATGTCGATCGACACGATGAAAAGGCTCTTCGAATTAACCAACATTGCCGGCGTCAAGGACGCAACCGGCAACCTCGCCCGCATACCCTTGCAACGGCAGGCGCTCGGATCCGATTTCATCCAGCTTTCCGGCGAAGACATGACGGCGCTTGGCGTGATCGCCCATGGCGGCCATGGCTGCATTTCGGTCACCGCGAATGTCGCGCCGGCGCTTTGCGCGCAAATGCAAGAGGCGTGCCTTGGCGGCGAATTCGCCGAGGCTCTCACGGTTCAGGACCGGTTGACTCCCCTCCACGCCGCCCTATTCCTCGACCCAAGCCCGGCAGGCGCCAAATGCGCATTGGCGCTGCTTAAGAAAGTCGCCGCCGAGGTTAGGCTCCCGATGCTGCCCGCCTCGGACGCCACTCAGGCCGCCATTCGCGCGGCGATGCTTCACGCCGGTCTCTTGCCGGCCTGAAGCTGCCAAGCCCAGCGCGGGTTGCGGTGCCAGCAAATAAGGAACGTCAGCGAAGAATTGCGGCGGAAAACCGCCGGGCGCGGTACAATTACGAAATCGGCGAAATATTCGAGGCGGGCCTCATACTCACGGGCACCGAGGTGAAATCCCTGCGCACCGGAAAGGCCACCATCTCGGAGAGTTATGCGAGTGTTGACCGGGCGGGCGAGGTCTACCTCGTCAATGCGAACATACCGGAATATCTCAAAGCGAACCGGTTCAATCATGAGCCCAAGCGGCCACGAAAGCTGCTCTTGAAATCGCGCGAGATCGCAAGACTTGCTCAGGGGACCGAGCGTCAGGGCATGACCATCGTGCCGCTAAAGATCTATTTCAACGAGAAAGGCAGAGCGAAGATCGAGATCGCGCTTGCTCGCGGCAAGCAGCTGCACGACAAGCGCGAGACGGAAAAGGCGCGCGACTGGAGCCGCGAGAAAGGGCGAATCTTGCGAGAAAAGGGATGACGAATCCCGCTTGCTCCTCGTGCTCTGCACCCAGCGGTCTTAACGCTCGGCGGCATCATCGATGCTCGCGGCAAAGGCGCAGATCCGGTCAATGGCCGGCTCGTCGATCAGGAGCGGCGCGTGGCCCTGGCCCTTGACGATGCAGGATTGAGCGCCTTTGTGTCTGCGAAGCATCTCCGATAGGGTTTCGGCCGACAAAAGGTCGGAATTTTCGCCGCGGATGATAAGCATCGGGAGGCCGGTGAGGCCGTCGAATTGCGGCCAAAGGGACGGGAGAGCCTGTTCCAGATCGAGCAGTTCAAGAGTCTTCATCAGATTGCTGTCGTAGCGCATAGCAATGCGGCCGACATCGTCGGAAAAAGTCATTCTCGCGTAAGCTTCCCAATCCGCTTCGCTCAGGCCATTGAAGCGCTCGCTCATCAGCTCCTTAAGGAGGCCGGCCGCCTCCTTAAGCGATTTCGGCACCGGGAGCTTCCCCACATAGCTGCGGATGCGCGCCATGCCGCGCGGCTCTAAAACAGGCCCGATGTCGTTAAGGACGATGCCTCGAATGACTGCGGGCCGGGCTGCCGAGAGCAGCATTACATGCATGCCGCCACGCGAGGTGCCAATAAAAATCGCGCCTTGTATCTCCATTGCGGCGAGAACCGATAGCAGATCGAGATTCTCAGTCTCGAGGCTGTAATTTCGCCAGTCCTTGTCATAATCCGATAGACCGCGGCCGCGATAATCGAGCGCGAGCACGCGCCGCCTCGGCCCGTTACGGCCGCCAGCCAAAGCCGCGGCTAGCGGGTCGAAATCCACCGAATTGCGGGTGAGACCGGGCAGACACACGGCCGGAATACCGGGGTCCAACATCGAGCCGTATTCGCGCAGGTGCAATCTCAGCCCGTCATGCGCGATACAATAGCGGCTCTCATAGGCGAAGCGCGGCGGGGTCGGGTCCGGCATGAAAGGCCCATGATCGAAAAATCGGCTGCCGAGAGCGAATTCCGCAAAAGTGGCAGACTTTTGCGGCCGGAATTCGCTTCAGCTTACTGATTTGGCGCGATTTCTTATCGCCCGGCCTATTCCAGCCGGGCGGAAAGCGCGCTAGCGCCGCCGGCACGGGTTCTCGAGAGCTTACGGGAACCTCGGCCATCCTCACAAGAGGCGGAGTAGAGGTCCCTTAGCAAAGTTGCGCGGCGGCCGGGTCCAATCCTCACGGGCGAAGTCTGCGCTCTGCGGCATTCGCTTCCGGCTGACCGCGAAAATCCGCACTGCTTTTTGTGGCGGAGCAGCCCCTAAAGCAGGCGGCGCGGAAGTCTAATTTGGGACCTTTGCTCCCTCTTTGCCTGGCGCCGGAACATTTTTGGTCTCGTCCGGAGCGGGCTGCGGCGCGGCATTGCTTGCTTTCACGACACCGCGAAGAATATCCTCGGCGGCAATCAGCTGCTTGTCGTTTTTTGGATCGGGCGGGACATAGGCTTGCGAACCGCCTTTCTCGTCGTCGCCATTTTTCAAATGGCCCTTGAGCGAGGCCTCTCCCTTTGTATCAACATCCTTGCCTTTAAGCTCGTCCGGCACGTCCTCCATGACAGCCACATCCGGCTCGATCCCTTTCGCCTGAATCGAGCGGCCAGATGGAGTGTAATACCGTGCCGTCGTGAGGCGGACGGCGCCATTGTCTTGACCGAGCGGAATAATGGTCTGCACCGAGCCCTTGCCAAAAGAACGGGTGCCAAGGACCGTTGCCCGCTTATGATCCTGCAGCGCGCCAGCGACAATTTCCGACGCCGAGGCCGAACCCCCGTTTATCAACACCACGACAGGCTTGCTTTTCGATATATCGCCCGGACGGGCATTGTAGCGCATGGTCTCGTCCGGATTGCGCCCTCGCGTCGAAACGATTTCGCCCCGGTCGAGGAAGCAGTTGACAACCGCGATCGACTGATCGAGCAGACCCCCCGGGTTGTTGCGCAAGTCCAAA
>JAFMSB010000299.1 GCA_017353815.1 Methylocapsa sp.
CGATGGCGTAGATGGCGTGATCGATCAAGATGCACTGGGCCTCGACCGGGTCTATATTCAGGCGAAACGCTATGCGGCCGGAAATACCATTGGCCCCGGCGCGATACGAGATTTTTTCGGCAGCCTAGATCGCCATAAGGCATCCAAAGGTCTATTTGTTACAACGTCTACGTTTACGGCGTGCGCGGTCGAAACGGCGCAGTTCCTAAGCAAGCGCATCGTGCTCATCGATGGCGAGCATCTGGCCAAACTCATGATCCGCTACAACGTCGGCTGCAGAATTGAGGAAACGCTGCATATCAAGAAAATCGACGAGGATTTTTTTGATTGAGCGTCTCAGAATCCCATAGCATTTCTGCGCCAGCCACCTGCACCAAAGTAGAGGTCCAGAGGCTCGCTAGGCCACCGCGCGCGGAACGCCCGCTTTGCCGAGCGGGCACTCCAGCGCCTCGCGGTCCCATGTGCCGAGATCCGCGGCGGCAGCGTAAGTGCTTTGCAGGAATTCCAAAAGCATTTCGTCCGGCGAGCTGGCGGTTCGCACCGCATCGTAAGGCAGCACGAACTCGCGCAGCTCAGTGCTGTAAAATGCGGCCCCCGGCGCAACTTCTGCGGAAGAAAAGCCCTGGGGCTCGGGATAAGCATAGGAATAAAATGCCGGGTAGTCGATACCTCCGCCGCCCGGCCAAAAACCCGCGCTGCTCACTTCATGCGAATATGCCTCGCGCGCGATCTCATCCGGCAGATTTGGCACGCCGCCCGGATGGGGCGGGGCGCGGCGGCCCGAAAATCGCGTCACGGCAAGATCGAAGCTCCCCCAAAAAAAATGCACCGGGCTGCATTTGCCGATGAACCCGGTCCGGAAAAGCTTGAAGACACGATCCGCTTGTAAAAGAACTTTCCAGAAGCGAAGCGCAAATTCAGGATCATAAGATGCGTGCGCCCTATCTTCGCTGAAACGGATAGCATCGCGCACTTCGTTGGGCTTCTCGTTGATTTTTATATTTATCCCCAGGTCCGAGAGTGCCGCCATCACGGCAGAATAAAAATCGGCCACTGTCTGCGGGCGAAGCGTGACGTTTCTCTGTGCCCCATCGCTAGTCTCGATACGAAGCACATGGGAGATGAAATCAAAATCGATCTGAAAAACCCGTTCGCCGAACGGGATCGGTGATGTCGCGAGCCCGCGCGCGGTCAAATAGAGCGGGACCTGCCAGGAGTGGTTAAGCCAGGGAGTCTGCGAAAGACGGATTTTGCCGATAATTTGCGTCCATGAGTGAAGTGTTGCGCAGCTATCCCGCCAGGCATCAAAGGGAAGGCTCGGCCAAGCATCCCGCATTTCCTCGCGCGAAGTCATGCCCGCCTTCCCATGCGATCTGTATAAAGCCCGAATAGGCTTCGTAGTTCCTTGGCTCAGGCCCGCGGCTAAGCGGGCGAGGCAAGAATGGGGTCCGGGCGCCGCCCGTGTGCCGAACGGACGCCCGAGCCATCAGTCAGTCCTCGACCCACTCGTCGCCATCCCAGTAGCCAGGGCCCTCATGCTCGCGCCAGACGTAATGCTCGCCCCGTCCCCAATGCCAGCCGTCGGGGTGAATGATCACATGGGCGTCGGGCGGATATTCGTAAACTTCCTGGGTATGCCAGCAGATGTTGCCTTTGCAAACTATATCTGCCGAGGCACCGCCAGCCGATAGAGCGAGCGCGCCCGCGCCCAGAATCGTGCCCATCAAAACTCTGCTCAATGCCGTCATAGGTAAAGCTCCTGTGGTTCGACACAAGCGAGGCAAACGTGCCGTCGCAGAGGAAGTTCCATACTTGACCCAAGCGGACAGCTAGACCGTAAAGGCCGCCTTAACGACTGCGAGCGCTGCCTGAATCATCTCGCCGTCTTCGTCCCTTTCGGGGTTGATATCGGCAACTCCAAAAGCAGCGACTTTGGGATGGGTCATGACGATTTGCATTGCCGCCGCGAGTTCGGCACGCGCCGGCCCGCCGGGCGCCGTCAGCCACATGGACTTAACCTCCGATGCGTCGAGCGCGTCGGCATCGAAGTGGACATAGATGCGGCCAACGCCGCGGCTCAAGCGTTCCATCGCGGCGCGCAGCTGCGGGCAACCGCTTTTGATATCGGAGACGGGCACGATTTCGATTCCCGCTTGATCGATCAGCTCCTGCTCGAGAGGATCGTTTGCGCGCACGCAAGCCATCACGACATCGCGCGGATCGATTGGGGTGACGAGGCCTGCCTGCTTGCGGAACCGCTCAAGGCACAGGCCCAAGGCTATCGCGACCGGCATGCCGCTCAGCCAGCCGCTCAGACTGGTGTCGGGCGTATTGCAGTCGCCATGCGCATCGATCCAGACCATGCCGGTGCGCGGCCGCGCGCCGGAAGAGATTTGCAAACCGGCCAAAACACCGATTGCCGCATAGCAGTTGCTTTGCAGGATCAGCGGAAAAGCGCCTGTCCGCGCCGCCTCCGCGACGAGCCTTGCCAAATGTGCGTTGGCAAAGGCGATTTTGTTCCAGGAACCATAGGCTGCTTGTTGCTCTTGCGTGAGCTCGACGCAAAAGGGGCCAGCGATATCGTAGCCCTTATCCCGCGCCCAGGCCGGAAGTCCCGCCCGCAAAAGCGCCGCAGGGCCTGCCGCCGTGCCTTGATCGGTATCCGTGGCGAACGGAAAAGCTATGAGAGCGAGCTTCATCTTTCGTGCTCTCCCGGTGCGGTCAACACTTTTGCCGCGCGGGTTTAAGGGGCTATAGAGACCTTGGCTCGAGAGCCCAAGAGAAACATGCCGCATTTCCTTCCCGCCGATCAAGCCGAGGCGGCCGAAGCGGTCGCTGCGGCCGCAGCCAAGCGCGCGCCCCTTTCCATAACAGGTCTTGGCACCAAAAAGGACCTCGGCAGGCCGGCAAAAAATCTCAGCGGGCTCGATCTTTCGCGGCTCACCGGCATTGTCCTTTACGAGCCGGAGGAGCTTGTCCTGTCCGCCCTCGCCGGAACGCCGATTGAGACGATCGAGGCGCTCTTGGCGCAATCGAACCAGGAGCTCGCCTTTGAGCCAATTTCCTTGGCGGCGCTTTACGGGACGGGGCCCGGCACGATCGGCGGCTGCCTCATGACCAATCTCTCCGGCCCGCGCAGGATCAAGGCCGGGGCCGTGCGGGATTTTGTTCTGGGGATCAAGGCGGTCTCGGGCCGGGGCGAGGCTTTTAAGGCAGGCGGCCGGGTCGTCAAAAATGTCACCGGCTATGATCTCCCCCGCGGCCTTGCCGGGTCCTTTGGCACGCTCGCGGTCGCAACCGAAATCACCCTCAAAATCCTGCCGCGCGGAGAGACCTCTGCCAGCCTCCTCCTTTCGCGCCTCGATCCCGGCGTTGCCGTC
>JAFMSB010000300.1 GCA_017353815.1 Methylocapsa sp.
GCGTAAACCTTGCCTTCGAGATGCAATCTGCCCGCCTCCGCGCGCGCCTTGCTGCCACCTCGTTACCGCCCGCCGCGAAGGCGTGCTATGACTTTGGGCAAAGATACCAGAAGGTAGATCGGATGAAATCGATATCCGGCAAGGATGAGATGGAAGGCCGCGGCCTTCTCCCGCGGCGGCTCATCGATGGCCACGCGGCCTTCCTCAATGGACGATTTATGCGCGAGCAAGACCGCTTCCGGCTTCTGGCAAAGGAAGGCCAGAGCCCGAAAATCATGCTGATCGGCTGCTGCGACTCGCGGGTTTCGCCCGAGGTCATCTTCGACGCGGCGCCGGGGGAAATCTTTGTCCTGCGCAACATCGCCAATCTCGTGCCGCCCTATGCGCCGGACAAAGAGCTGCACGGGACCTCCGCCGCGCTCGAATTCGGGGTCATGGCTTTGCAGGTCGAGCATATCGTGGTCATGGGGCACGCAAGCTGCGGCGGAATGCGCGCCTTCGTGCGCGGCGAAAAGGGCCCGGGCCAGCCGTCTCTCTCTCCGGTCGACTTCATTGGCAATTGGATCAGCCTCATCGGCCTCGCCGCGGCGCGAATAGGATCTCGCGCGGACTGCGGCGAAGAAGAAGAAGAATATGCCGAGCGCCTGGCGCTGGCATCAGTCATCCAAGGTCTTGCCAATCTGCGCAGCTTTCCCTGGATCGCGGCACGCGAGAGAGAGGGAAAACTTGCGCTCCATGGAGCTTATTTCGGCATCGCCAGCGGGGCGCTGCTCGCGCTCGATGAGAAGAGCGGCCATTTCGAGCCCGTGGCCGGGCAGCCGCAAGCGGCATCCCCGGAGCTGCCAGGCGGCTGAGTCATCCGACTGATATCCAACACCGCGGCAAGCAGTCCGCAATTTTCGCCAATTAGGCTGGAGCCGATTCCCGCTGCGGGGTCCGCTTCCTTGTCGCTTAGGCCGCGGCCGCAATCGCCGCTGGGCAGGAGCATGGAATGGCGGAAAAAAAGAATGGGAGATGGCCGGAGCAAGCATCGCAGCCGCGCAATTGCTGCGCGAGCGGGAAGCAGAACCTCTCGAACTCGCCGTGGTTCTCGATGAAGGATTAGGCTCCATTGCCGAGATACTTGAAGAGCCGCTGAGCATTCCTTTCGGCGAACTCATGGGCTTCCCGAAGGCCGCTGCCGAGGCCCAAGAGGGGCAGGTTGTAATCGGGCTTGCGAAGGAATCCGCGCTGTCTTTCTTCAGGACTGCCGTTATCTCCATAATAGGGCGAGCGTGAGCGCGATGGCGAGCGCGCTCGAAACCATGGCGCTCATGGGTGTCTGGATGCTGCTCATAGCCACAACCGCGGGTTCCGTCCGGCCGGGCATTTACCCCCGGCAACATCCCCGCAATTTCGGACCATATTAACTCACGGGAATCAATTCCGCTTGCCGGAGCATCCTGGGATACCCCCTCTTCTGTTAATCTTACTGATGCCTATGATCCGCAATTGCGCCAGCGCTTGAAGCGGGCTTGGGCTGCAGCGGGCGTAAATCTGCATGAGTCCATCTGTATGTAGTTGCCGGGCCCCTCCTACGAGACGTCGGCCGAGGCGCGGCTCGCGCGCCAGCTCGGCGCCGACGTTATCGGCATGGCGATTGCGCCGGAAGCCATCATTGCCCGCTCGCCAGGCCTGCGCGTTGGCGCGCTCGCTATTGTAACCAATTTCGCCGCTGGCTTTTCAGGCGGCAACCCGAACCGCGAAGAAATAAAACGGGCGGCGCTCTCGGGAACCATTGGCTTGAAAAGGCTTACCCGCGATTTCATCAAAACAAGGGACCAGCTGAGACTGTCCCAAGCAATATTTTCTGCAATCTTCCGGCGCTGGCGGCAGTGAGAGGAGCGCCATTACTCCGGCGTTAGCGTAAGGCGCGCGCTATCGCCCGCCCGCCTTGGTCCATCGAAGGATGGGATTGCGGGCCGCTCGCGTCTCGTCGAGCCTCCGGCGCGGCGCAAGATAGGGCGCGCCAACAAACCGCTCGGTCTCCCCGCGCCTTGCCGCAAGCGCAAGATCGCGCAATCCGGCAATGAAGAGATCGAGCGAGGCCTTCGATTCCGTTTCGGTCGGCTCGATCAACATTGCTCCATGTGCAACAAGCGGGAAATAGATCGTCATTGGATGAAAGCCTTCGTCGATCATCGCCTTGGCGAAATCGAGCGCCGTAAGGCCAAGAGGCCTGAGCCAGCTCTCGTCGAACAAAACCTCATGCATGCATATTCTGTCGCCGAAAGGCTGGGACATGAGATCTTTGAGGCAGGCACGAATGTAATTGGCACTGAGCACGGCATCCTCGGAGGCCTGGCGCAGGCCATCGGCGCCGTGTGACAGCATATAGGCAAGTGCGCGCACGAACATGCCCATCTGGCCATGAAAGGCCGCGATTCGGCCAAGCGAGGACGGCGCCTCGCCTGGCCGCTCGACAAGCCGGAACCCCATCTCCTCTTTGCGCACGAAAGGAACTGGCGCAAAAGGCGCGAGTGCGGATGAAAGCACAACCGGTCCCGCCCCCGGCCCGCCGCCGCCGTGCGGGGTCGAAAATGTCTTGTGCAAATTGAGATGCATCGCATCGACGCCGAGGCCGCCCGGCCTCGTCTTGCCCATGATGGCGTTGAAATTCGCGCCATCGCAGTAAAAATAAGCTCCCGCCGCGTGCACGAGGCCAGCGATATCGGCGGTATTTTTTTCGAACAGGCCGCAGGTGTTGGGATTGGTCAACATGATGGCGGCGACATTCTGCCCAAGCCTTTTGCCAATTTCGGCCGGATCAATCGTGCCATCGGCCCGGGCCGGAACGGGGCGCACGGCAAATCCGGCTCCAGCAGCCGAGGCCGGATTGGTGCCGTGAGCCGACTCCGGCACGAGGACGATTTTGCGCGATTCCGCCTCGCCTTTGGCGGAAATTGCCGCTTTGATCGCCATCAGACCGCAGGCCTCGCCCTGGGCGCCCGCCCGCGGCACCATGGTGACCGCATCCATCCCGGTGAGCACCAACAGCCAGCGGGCAAGCTCGGCCATAAGCTCCAGTGCCCCCTGCACCATGGATTGCGGCTGCAGCGGGTGGATATCGGCCAAGCCTGGCAGGCGCGCCACCGCCTCGTTGAGGCGCGGGTTATGCTTCATCGTACACGAGCCGAGCGGATAGATCCCTGCGTCGATCGCGTAGTTTTGACGGGAAAGCCTCACATAATGGCGCACCGCCTCCGGCTCGGCGAGGCCCGGGAGCCCCGCGGGCTCTTGCCGCTCGAGCGCGCCGAGCCGGTGCTCGAATGGCGCGGGCTCGTCGAGATCGACCCCGCGATTTTCCGGACGGCCGATCTCGAAGATA
>JAFMSB010000301.1 GCA_017353815.1 Methylocapsa sp.
ACGCCGCCAAAGCGCGCGGCTGGAACACGGGAACAAGCGCCGGGATCGCGATCGTTCCGATTATGGCGGGCAATTCGGTGCGAGCCGTGGCACTCAGCCAAAAGCTCTTTGAGCGCGGGGTCAATGTGCAGCCGATCATCCATCCGGCGGTTCCCGAACGTGCCGCGCGCCTGCGTTTCTTTTTGACCTCCGAGCACACAGCGCCTGAGATCGAGCAAACGATTGAGGCGATCGCGGGAGCGATGAAGGAAATCGCCGAGAGCCCTTCCTTGCAGAGCATACCGGGCTTCGCCGAGTCCGGGCGGGATTGACCGGCGCATGGCAATGAATCGTTTGATTTTACCAAACAACCGGATGCGGACGAATCCCGGTGCCCGCATTTGCTCTTTGCTTGCATTGTACCCGGACGGACCCGCAGACTTTCCTTATCCGCCACAAAAGAATGCATCAAGATACGGTCGAGCTGCAACATGCTAACGCTGTATTCCTATCCTGGATTGTTCGGTCTTCCGGACAATAACGGCTACGGCCTAAAAGTCTTTGCGTTTTTGCGCCTATGCAATCTTCCTTTTCGCCACGAGCATCTCTTCGATGCCTCGGCGGCGCCCCGCGGCCAGCTTCCTTATATCACCGATGATGGCGAAACGACCGGTGACAGCGATACCATCATCGCCTTTCTCACCCGCAAGTACCACTTGAGCCTCGATGCCGGACTGACAGCGGCACAACTCGACACGTCCCATCTGATTACTCGCATGCTCGACAACCTTTACTGGGTCATGTCCTATTCGCGCTGGAAAGACGAGCGCTACTGGCCAAAATTCCGCGCGGCACTGCTCAGCCAACATCCGAGACTCGATGAAGCCGGCCTGGTGAAGGCGCGGGAGTTCAATTTGCAAAGGTATTACTTCCAAGGCATCGGCCGTTACGGCCCCGGCGATGCATTCACGCGCGGTCTTGCGGATTTGCAGGTGCTGGCCAATCTTCTTCCGGCGGATGGCTATTTGCACGGATCAAAGCCGGCAAGTATCGACGCTGGTATCTATGGCTTTATCGCCAATATTTACTTCTACGATATCGATACGCCTCTCAAGCAATTCGTCGCGGCGCATCAAAACCTTGTGCATCATTGCGAGGCGATTCACGCGCAAGTATTCCCGTAGCATCAATGACCGGCCTGAGGCGGCCTGCCCGGTAAACAACAGAAGGAACGGGCGCCGCAAGGCCCGTGGTCCGCCGCAATCAAGGCCCTATGGCTTTTCTTCCGGTTTAGTAATCACCGCTTCCGACCAAAGGATGGATGCCGCCGTCCCGGCTGTGATGGTGACGGGCCCCGCTGCTGCTCCGGCTCTGGCGAAACGAGTGCGGCCGATTGTGTCTCGCCGCTTGCACGAGTTGGTCAGCTTTCCAAACCGGACCGGAGTTCGAGCCGGCCATTGGCAGAGCAGATGCTGCGGGCATGCCGGCCGCACAAACAAAAATCGCAGCAAGTACGTAGCGCATGTGGTGATCCTTTGCTCGGGGAGCGATTACCAAGATTGATTTTAGCATGGTTTCCGTCCTCTTGGGAGGGAGAAGGCCGCTGCCGCGCTCCTCGATAAAGCCCGCAGTGAGCGCGAAGGGCTCACAAAGGCAACGGCCGGTGCCCGCTCCAGGCTTGATGCGGCCACTCCGCCGCTCGACAAAGCTCGCGCCGATTACGAAAGGCTGACGAAGCGTATCAAAGCCTTCCCGCAGGCGCCAAACCCGTGACTGGTGGGCGCCGTATGACTCTGCCGCCTCAAAAAACGGCAAGATGGCGGAGGCTTGGGCTGCATGCGCGGCATTCGTGACCCTGGCACAGGGGCGCTGAGTGCGTCAGCCGTTTCGCGCCGCTGCCAAAGCCGGATCGAGCCCGGGCTTGGCGGGTCCCAGAAATCCACACCGGAAGCGGCGGGAGCTCCCCGAGCTTGCGAAAACTCTGCCCCTGGGCCAAATAGGGACTGGGAGGTTGGCGTTGGACGCACCACTCGCCAACCGGGTCAGGTCCGGAAGGAAGCAGCCCTAACGAGACTGGGCGGGTCTCTGTCCAGCCTCCCACTTCGTTCAGCCGGAACCCGAGCCTGCGCCTGGAGCGTGCGGCGGACGCTCGTCCTTTATCTCGGCCGAAAATTTTTGCCCAAGGCGCGCGCTTTTCCCGGTCTCATGGAACCACCCTCAAACGCCAGCGAAGACGCCACCGCCGCGCTGGCATCGGAGGCGCAAGCGGCGCGGGACAAGACAGCGGCCTCTCCCTACCGCGTGCTTGCCCGCAAATACAGGCCCGCCCGTTTCGAAGACCTGATCGGTCAAGAACCGATGGTCCGGACGCTATCGAACGCCTTCGATCTTGGCCGTATTCACCAAGCCTATATTTTGACCGGCGTGCGCGGGGTCGGGAAGACCACGACGGCGCGGATCCTTGCGCGCGCCTTCAACTATGAGCTGCCGGCGCGCGGAAAAGAGCCAGCGATAAACCGCCCGTCGATCGATATGCCGGAGTTCGGCGTGCACTGCCAGGCGATCATTGATTCGCGCCACGTCGATGTCATCGAAATGGACGCGGCCTCTCACACCGGCATCGACGATGTGCGCGAGGTGATCGAGAGCACGAGCTATGGGCCGGTGATGGCGCGCACCAAAGTCTATATCATAGACGAAGTGCACATGCTTTCGGAAAAGGCGTTCAACGCACTTTTGAAAACGCTCGAAGAGCCGCCAGACCATGTGAAATTTTTGTTTGCGACGACTGAAATCGAAAAAGTCCCGGTCACGGTCCGCTCGCGCTGTCAAAGATTCGATCTGCGCCGCGTCGATGGTGCGGTCCTCGCCAATTATCTCGCATTGATCTGCGCCAAGGAGGCCGTCACTGTAGACGCAGAGGCGCTGAGCCTGATCGCGCGGGCCGCGGAAGGCTCGGTGCGCGACGCGCTTTCGCTACTCGATCAGGCCATCGCGCATGGCTCTGGCTACCCGGGGCCGATCTCTGCGGACGCCGTGCGTGAAATGCTCGGGCTTGCCGATCACGCGAGGATTATTGATTTATTCGAGGTGCTCATGCGCGGCGAAATGGCGAAATCGCTCGCCATCCTTAAGGATCTTTATGATTTCGGCGCCGATCCAGCGGAAATCTTTTGCTCTCTTGCCGAGTTCGTTCATCTCGTCACCCGGATGAAACTTGTGCCGGAGGCGGCAGACGACATTTCGCTAACTCCCGAAGAGCGCTTGCGCGGTAAGCTATTTTCTCAACAGCTCTCGATGCCGGTTTTGACCCGCGCATGGCAATTGCTGTTCAAAGGTATCCGGGAGGTGAGAGATTCGCCGCGCCCCGTCATTGCCGCC